>CANKOW010000099.1 GCA_947484295.1 Alcaligenaceae bacterium
ATGGGCCACCAAAGGCCGCCATCCAAAACGAAAAGGGCCAGCCAAAAATAAAATATTGGCTCAATTCAATCGCGAAATACGCGGGTACGAAGGTCACAAGCCACCACGCACACAACAGCCCCACAATCAAAATAATATTGTGGCGCCAATAATGATTGCGAGAAGAGGATTTAGCGGGGCGCATGATCGCCTAATATATACAAGTTGCCAGATATAAGCGACAACGGCCGACACCGAAGTGCCAGCCGTTGTGCGATTTTTTTTATTAGAGTCGTGCTTATTTTTATAATAGAGCCGATGCTGCCAGCTTGCTCATGCAGAGCCTTGTCCCCTCACCTGCATGGAAATGATTCTGCACCGCCATAGGTATTGTTACATTGGGGTATGCCCTATATTTGGGCACTTCCGATCTGCTATCTCACTATATGGACAGAATTGTGCGTTTACGTACTAAAATTTTCACGGAGTCTCATGTTTAACCCGTCGCGCGATCAAGTCCGAGAATTTTTTGTCAATACCTGGCGCAAAGACCGCGCCCACGAGCTCTTGACCCCGCTCGAAGCGATCGCGTTAGACTGGATTAAGCAGCACCCTGAGTACCATGAAACCCTCGAAAGTCCAGAAGCGTTAACGCAAGAGTTCAAGGTTGAAGAAGGTCGCAGCAACCCCTTTTTGCATCTTTCGATGCATTTAGCGATCGCCGAGCAACTTTCGATTGACCATCCCCGCGGTATTAAACAGGCTTTCGAGATCATGGCACGAGACTCGGGTGGGCACGATGCGGTGCATCAGATCATGGAATGCCTAGGCCAGGTCGTCTGGGAGTCTCAACGCCTTGGCATCCCGCTAGATAGCGATACTTATATCGAACTCATTCGGCAACGGGCAAGTCGCGATTAACCGAAATGCACCAGCTTGGTGCAAAGTGGTGGTCACACAACGTGTTGATGGACCCAAGCGTTGGCTGGCAGCCCTATTCCAATCCGAGCGCTAGGCAATAAAAAAACGCCCTTCAAGCGGTTTTTTGATCAAGCACACAGCGGTTTACTTGCGCACAGCCAACGGACCAGGCTGCGAAGTCAGCCAGGCAGAAACGTTTTCGACATCCTGCTTAGACATTTGGGTAGCAAAAGCACCCATCACGGCATTTTTGCGCACGTTCGCTGAAGACGGTGCGCCCGTTGCGCCACGTTGGTAGGCCTTCAAGGCGTGTGCCAAAAAGTCGGCATGCTGGCCGGCCAAAATAGGGTAGGCCGGCATGATCGGTGACTTGGCGTCTGCACCATGGCAAGAGGCGCAGTTGAGTTTTTCCCAGGTGGCTTTACCGGCTTTGAGATCGGCTGCTTGAGCCAAACTCGAACCGATCATCACCACAACGCCACAGAGGGCAAGCTTCAGATGTTTCATGGTAGCCCCCAGTTATTTAAGTTTGGAATAGTAAGCAGACAGATCAGCAATGTCTTGATCTGACAGGCTTTTTGCGATGGCATCCATAGTGGGATGGGTTCGCTCGCCCGTTGCATAGGCGCGCAAGGCTGCCTGCAAATAGGCACCATTTTGGCCCGCAATCTTGGGCACCGAGTACACCTCAGGATAACTTGCCCGATAACCAGGGATACCATGGCAGCCAATACACATGGACACTTTTGCCTTAGCGGCTTCAGCGTTACCCACTGCCTCTGCAGCCAAGCCGGTTGAGGCAAAACCACAGAAAACTACCACTGCTAAGCCTGCAAAAACTTGAGGGAGTCGTCGAGCAACCGACGATTTACCATTGCGCATCTGATTTGGATACATGGTCTTGGACAAATTCATCTTCAAAAAGCTCTGATTACACAGAACAACATCCCGAGAATACTCTCGGCCGCAAAACGTTAAGATTGTACGATAATTGGCGAAATTAAATTTCGTCCTTCGAACGATTTCCACTGAACCTTTACTTTGCGATCCCTTCATGACCTCTTCGATCCAGAATCCCGAGCAAACCAAACGCTTTGACGGCACCGAGCGCTATGTCGCCACCGACGACCTCAAGCTGGCGGTTAATGCCGCTCTGACACTTCAGCGTCCTCTGCTCATCAAGGGCGAGCCTGGTACCGGCAAAACGATGCTGGCCGAAGAAGTTGCCGCTGCGCTTGATCGTCCTCTGTTGCAATGGCATATCAAGTCAACTACCAAGGCACATCAGGGCCTCTACGAATATGACGCGGTGTCGCGTTTGCGTGACTCGCAATTGGGCGAAGAAAAAGTCAAAGACATCCGTAACTACATCATGCAAGGCGTGCTGTGGCAGGCTTTTACGGCGCCCGCGCCCGTTGTGCTTCTGATCGATGAGATCGACAAAGCCGACATTGAGTTTCCCAATGACTTGTTGCGCGAACTCGACCAAATGCAATTTCATGTATACGAAACACGCGAAACGATCAGCGCACTGCACCGGCCCCTAGTCATCATCACATCAAATAACGAAAAAGACCTACCCGACGCGTTCTTGCGCCGCTGCTTCTTTCATTACATTCGTTTTCCTGATCGTGACACGTTGCGCAGCATCGTCGACGTGCATTTTCCTAACTTGCACGCCGAAGTCTTACGCGCCGCACTGGACACCTTCTTTGCATTACGCGAAGCCCCCGGTCTGAAGAAGAAGCCCTCAACCTCTGAGTTTCTCGACTGGCTGCGCTTGTTGATCGCTGAAGACGTGAGCCCCGCAGAAATTGACGCCCACGCCGCGACCTCGGTACCTATGTTGGCCGGCGCCTTACTTAAAAACGAACAAGACTTGCAACTGCTCGAGCGCCTAGCTGCCGTCACACGCAGCAGCACTCGCCGCCCCTCTGGCCCTTCAAATGGTTAAGAATCAAGGCTTTAAGCAATCGCCTGCACCCTGTACGCTACGAGGCTGGGGCGTACGCCTTGAGCCGCTGTCGCCTGCGCATGCCGAGGGCCTAACGGCGGCAGCGCGCGACGGAGAACTCTGGAATCTACGCGTGACGTCGGTACCCGAGCCCGACCAAACGTCTAGCTATATTCAAAGCGCACTTGAGGGTCTAGCCGCCGGACACATGCTGCCCTTCGTGGTGAAGGATGATGCCTCAGAAAAAATCCTCGGTGCAACCCGCTACCACGACATCATTACCGCGGTCGCACGTCTTGAAATCGGCTACACTTGGTACGCCAAGAGCCTGCAACGCACGCACGTCAATACCGCCTGCAAACTACTGTTGCTCACTCACGCGTTTGATACGCTGGGCGCCGGTGTTGTAGGTTGGCGTACCGACAACTTTAACCATGCCTCGCAACGCGCCATCGAAAGACTCGGGGCCAAACGCGACGGTGCGATTCGTCACCACGCCTTACGCCGTGATGGCACCGTGCGTGACACCGTCATGTACAGCGTCATCGCCGGCGAATGGCCCGAGGTTCGCGACCACCTAACCTATCAGCTCAAACGCCATGCTCGTTGATTTCTTCTACCACCTGCGCACGCAAAAACTCAAGGTCTCGGTTAAAGAGTACCTGACGCTTCTTGAGGCGCTTTCAACGCCTTTGATGCCGCCCACGCTTGAAGACTTTTATTTTTTAGCCCGTACCACGCTCATCAAAGACGAAACTCTTTTTGATCGCTTCGATCGCGCCTTTGCTGGCTACTACCGCAGTCTTGAGCAAATTTTGCCACCTGGCAAAAAAATCCCCCTTGACTGGTTGGTCAAAGAATTACAAAAACACCTGACACCCGAGCAAAAAGCCGAGCTTGAAAAGCACGGGCTCGACAAGCTTTTAGAAATGTTCAAAGAACGGCTAGAAGAACAGAAAGAGCGTCACGAAGGTGGTAGCAAATGGATCGGCACGGGCGGCACCTCGCCGTTCGGCAATGGCGGCTTTAACCCAGAAGGCATCCGAGTGGGCGGTGCCTCGGGTGGTAACCGCACGGCCGTTAAAGTATGGGACGAGCGCAATTTTAGGGATTACGACGATTCAATTGAACTTGGCACGCGCAATTTCAAAGTGGCCTTGCGGCGTCTGCGTCGCTTTGCCCGCGAGGGCTCAGATTTCGAGCTCGATCTTGACGACACCATTACGAGCACTGCGCGAAACGCGGGCTACCTAGACATAAAAATGGTGCCCGAGCGTCATAACAACGTCAAGGTCTTGATGTTGCTCGATGTGGGCGGCAGCATGGATGATCACATCGCTCGCGTTGAAGAGTTATTCTCGGCGGCAAGCAGCGAATTCAAGCACCTTGAAGTCTATTATTTTCATAATTGCCCTTACGAGCACCTTTGGAAATCAAATCGGCGCAGGCAAATGGAGCGTTTTGAAACGCAAGATGTGTTGCGCAAGTTCAATGCGGACTGGCGACTGATTTTTGTAGGCGACGCCACGATGAGCCCCTACGAAATTTTGCAACCAGGCGGCTCGGTCGAGCACTACAACAAAGAACCAGGCGCCGAATGGTTACAACGCATGATTACAACTTGGCCCAAGGCGGTATGGCTCAATCCTGAACCACAAGCGTCATGGCAATACCGGCAATCCATTGCTTTGATCCGCAACATCGTGCAAGACAAGATGTTTCCGGTGACCGTGTCTGGCATTGAACAGGCGATGCGTCTGCTTTCTAAGTAATTTGCCGCACAAGTGAACCATTTCGGGCGATTGCGCTCAAACTGGTTCATTCACATCTTTTTGGATTTTTCCTATGTGGCTGTTTACCCGCGCCTTGAAGTGCACCTTACTGGGTTCTCTCTTTTTTATGGCGGCAACCCAAAGTATGGCTTTCACCCCACCCGCAGGCATCACGCAGATCACAAGTGTTGAGGGCATCACCGAATATAGGCTTGAGGCCAACGGCTTACGTATTTTGTTGGCGCCAGACGACTCTAAACCAACCACCACGGTCAACATGACTTATCTTGTTGGTTCGCGTCATGAAAACTATGGCGAAACCGGCATGGCACACTTACTTGAACACATGCTCTTTAAAGGCACGCCTAACACTCCAAACGCCTTAGGTGAGTTTTCAAAACGCGGTCTGCAAGCCAACGGTTCAACCTCAACTGATCGCACCAACTACTACGCAAGCTTCGCCGCCAACCCAGATACCCTTCAGTGGTATGTCGGTTGGCAAGCCGATGCCATGATCAACTCAACCATCAAACGCGAAGACCTCGATACCGAAATGACGGTGGTGCGCAACGAGATGGAAAGTGGCGAAAACAATCCCTTTCGAATGCTTTGGCAAAAAATGCTAGGCATGGCATTTCAATGGCACAACTACGGCAAAACCCCCATCGGTGCTCGCTCTGATGTCGAAAATGTCGATATCGCTCAGTTGCAGGCGTTCTATCGCGCGCACTATCAACCCGATAACGCGGTCTTGATCATTGCCGGAAAATTCGATCCTCAAACTGCGCTCAAGGATGTCATCGGTGCCTTCGCTGGTATTCCAAAGCCGACCCGCAAGTTGCCACCCGAATACACCGTCGAGCAAGTCCAAGATGGCGAGCGCGCGATCACCCTGCGCCGCACCGGTGGGTCGCCACTCGTTGCTGCGATGTACCACGTGCCTCCTGCCTCGCATATTGACTTCTCGGCGCTCGACCTAGCCAGTATGATGATTGCGGATACGCCCTCTGGCCGGTTGTATAAGGCCTTGGTCCCAACCAAACAAGCGGCAAGCGTCTTGGGCTTCACGATGGACCAATATGCACCAGGCATCGTGATGTTTGGCGCCTCGCTCGAACCGGGCATGGATCAACCGAAAGCGCTTGACACACTCACAAGCACCATTGAATCGCTGTCCAAACAACCGTTCACCTCTGAAGAGCTTGAGCGCGTGCGCAACCAGTGGCTGAAAAGCTGGGATCTGATGTTTAGTGACGCTCAACGAATCAGCTCAGGGCTCTCTGAGGCGATCGCCGTGGGCGACTGGCGCATGTTGTTTGTTTCGCGCGACCGAATTCGTGCGGTCACGCTTGAGCAAGCGCAGCGTGTCGGTCAAGAGTATTTAACGCAGGCCAACCGCACCCAAGGTCAATACATACCCACCGATAAACCGACGCGCGCACCCCTGATTGCCATTCCAGACCTGAAAAAAGAACTGGCCAGCTATGTCGGTAACGCGCAACTCAAACAGGCCGAAGCCTTTGACCCCGATCCCGCAAATATCAATGCCCTGACTCAACGCAAAGTGCTGAAAGTGCTAAACGGCTCGGTCAAGCTCGCCATGCTGCCTAAAGAAGCGCGCGGCGATCGGGTCAATGCCACCATCGCCTTGCAGTTTGGCAGCGTCGAGGCGTTGAAAGGTCAACGCTTAAACGCGATCGTGACGGCAGATCTTCTGCTCAAAGGCACCAACACTCTGACACGCGAGCAAATCGGCGATCGTATTGACGCACTCGGTGGCGAAGTTGGTATTTCGGGCTCTGGCACTGACTTGACGATTAGCCTGTCAACCACGTATGCCAATATCGACGCACTGGTCAGTTTGGTATTTGAGGTGGTGCAACAGGCTAATTTTTCGCAAGAACAACTCGACGAATACACCAGCAAAGTCACCACAAGTATCAAAAGTTCGATGACCGAGCCAACGTCGATTGCCTCGCGCATGCTCATGCGTCATGACAACCCTTGGGCAAAAGACGACATTCGTTACATGCCGAGCTTCGAAGAGTCTTTGGTAGCCGTCACAAGCCTCAAGCGCAGCGATTTGGTGAGTTTTCATAAAACCTTCTACGGTGCCAGCAAGGTATCGATCGGCATCGTGGGGCACTTTAACCCTGCGAGCTTCGAGCAAACCGTGGCCAAGTCCTTGAGCACCTGGGGTTCTGGCTCACCCTACACCCGCATCAGCAACCCCTATCGCGAGGTTAAGCCAGCGCAAATGCAGGCGTTGACGCCTGACAAAGCCAACGCTTTTTATACGGCCAACCTAGCGTTAAAACTACAGGACACTGATCCAGATTACCCTGCGCTATATTTGGCAAACTTTATGCTAGGCTCGTCTGAAACCTCTCGCCTGTGGATGCGGGTGCGCGAAAAAGAAGGTCTGTCTTATAACGTTCGCAGTCGCTTATCGGTCTCGTCCTTTGAACCCACGGCCAGTTGGGGGGTTTACGCAATCTTCGCCCCTGAAAATCGCACCAAAGTTCAAGACGCGATTCGCCAAGAACTTGATCGACTCGTCAAGGACGGCTTTGAGGCCACTGAAGTGAAAGACGGCATCACTGCGCTGCTGAATTACCGCAAACTTTCGCGCGCGCAGCAAGGCAGTCTTGCCTCGGCTTGGGTCAGCTACTTGGATAGTGAACGCACCTTCGCGTGGGCCGCCGATTTAGACAAGAAAATCGCCGCGCTCACACCCGACCAATTGAACGCAGCGGTTCGCAAGTATTTACAGCCTGCTCAGTTCAGCAGCGTCGCCGCAGGCGATTTTGAGAAAAAGAAATAGCCTAAAAAAAACAGCCACTAAGGGCTGTTCTTATGACTATCTGAGATCACATCAAGAAAAGAAGTCTTTCACCCGATCGGTCCAGGACTTGCTTTGTGGAGAGTGCTTGTCACTGCCCTCACCAAGCGAGGCCTCAAACTGACGCAACAAGGTTTTTTGCTCATCGGTTAAACGTACAGGTGTTTCGACGACAACGTGGCAGTACAGGTCACCCGGATAAGGCGCACGTACGCCTTTGATACCTTTACCACGCAGCCTGAACGTTTTGCCAGACTGCGTACCCTCGGGGATCGAGATCTCAGCTTTGCCATTGAGGGTTGGCACTTGAATGTCGCCCCCCAATGCTGCACTGGTAAACGGAATCGTTAGCTCACAGTGCAGATCATCGTTATCGCGCTGAAAAATCTTGTGCTCTTTGATGTGGATCTCAACGAACAAGTCGCCCGAAGGGCCACCGTTGATGCCGGGCTCACCGTTGCCCGACGAACGAATCCGCATACTGTCATCAATCCCTGCCGGGATTTTGACCTGCAAGGTTTTGTTGCGACGTGTGCGACCCACACCATCGCAAGACACACATGGGTCAGTGATTTCTTTACCGTTGCCATGACAAGTCGGGCAGGTCTGCTGCACGCTGAAAAAGCCTTGCTGCATCCGTACCGCACCAGCGCCACCGCAGGTGTGGCAAGTTTTAGGCTTGGTACCGACCTTGGCACCCGAGCCTTTACACACTTCGCAGTTTTCCCAGCTTGGCACGCGAATTTCAGTGTCAAAACCATTCGCCGCTTGCTCAAGCGTGATGTCCATTGCGTACTTCAGGTCGGCGCCGCGATACACCTGCGGGCCACCGCCACCACCGCCACGCCTGGCACCACCAAAAATCTCGCCAAAAATATCGCCAAACGCGTCGCCAAAACCGGCACCACCTGCAGCGCCCGCAGCGTTGGGATCAACACCTGCATGGCCATAACGGTCGTAGGCGGCACGCTTGCTGTCATCAGAAAGAATCTCGAAAGCCTCTTTGGCTTGTTTGAATTTTTCTTCGGCTTCTTTACTATCAGGGTTGCGATCAGGATGATATTTCATCGCAAGTTTGCGATAAGCTTTTTTCAGATCATCATCTGACGCATTTTTGGCTACGCCAAGGGTTTCGTAAAAATCGCGCTTTGCCATGCTTTAAGCTCAGTAAGTGAATCTAAAGAACGCGCCCGGAAGGCTAAAAAGCGTTCCGGGCGGATACGATTTACAACTCGGCGATCATTTTGCGTCGCGCTTCACTTCTTTAAAATCAGCGTCAACGACATTATCATCGGCTGGCTTGCTGCTACCTGCTGCACCCGCACCCGAGGCCTCGGCCCCACCACCCGCTGCCGCCTGAGCGGCTTGGGCTTCGGCATACATCTTTTCACCGAGCTTTTGCGAAGCTGTGCCTAAGGCTTCGACTTTGCCGTCGATAGTAGTCTTGTCTGCGTTGTCTTTCAACGCATCTTCAACGTCTTTCAAGGCCGCTTCAATCGCAGTTTTATCAGCCTCGTCTAACTTATCGCCGTACTCGGTCATTGATTTGCGGGTCGAGTGGACTAAGCCATCAGCACTGTTGCGAGCCAGGGCAAGCTCTGCCATACGGTGATCTTCTTCAGCGTTCGCTTCAGCGTCTTTCACCATCCGTTGAATCTCTTCCTCGGTCAAGCCTGAATTTGCTTGAATCGTGATTTTGTTTTCTTTGCCAGTACCTTTGTCTTTTGCAGACACGTGCACGATACCGTTGGCATCAATATCAAACGTCACTTCGATCTGTGGGGTACCACGTGACGCTGGTGGGATTCCTTCAAGATTGAATTCGCCCAAGGTCTTGTTACCCGCGGCAATTTCGCGTTCGCCCTGAAACACTTTGATCGTCACCGCAGGCTGATTATCATCGGCCGTTGAAAACACTTGCGAATGGCGCGTTGGGATCGTGGTGTTCTTGGTAATCATCTTGGTCATCACGCCACCAAGCGTCTCGATACCCAACGACAACGGTGTCACGTCAAGCAGCAACACGTCTTTACGATCACCCGACAACACTGAACCCTGAATCGCAGCACCCGCGGCAACCGCCTCGTCAGGGTTGACGTCTTTACGTGGCTCGCGACCAAACAGTTCTTTGACCTTTTCTTGCACCTTAGGCATGCGGGTCATACCGCCCACCAAGATCACATCGTCGATCTCGCTGATCTTGACGCCGGCGTCTTTAATCGCGATTTTGCATGGGTCCATCGTGCGTGAAATCAGCTCTTCAACAAGTGACTCGAGCTTGGCACGTGTCATCTTCAAGTTCAAATGCTTAGGGCCTGAGGCATCTGCCGTGATGTACGGCAAATTGATCTCAGTTTGCTGAGTCGACGACAATTCGATCTTGGCTTTTTCAGCCGCTTCTTTTAAGCGCTGCAAGGCCAATACATCTTTTGACAAATCAACGCCTTGTTCTTTCTTGAATTCAGCGATCACGTACTCAATGATGCGCTGGTCAAAGTCTTCGCCACCCAAGAAGGTATCGCCATTAGTCGACAGCACTTCAAATTGCTTTTCACCGTCAACATCGGCGATCTCGATAATCGAGATATCGAAGGTACCACCGCCCAGGTCGAAGACGGCGATCTTACGATCACCTTTTTCGGATTTGTCCATGCCGAACGCAAGCGCCGCAGCGGTGGGCTCGTTGATGATGCGCTTAACGTCCAAACCGGCGATACGGCCAGCGTCTTTAGTGGCCTGACGCTGGCTGTCGTTAAAGTATGCAGGCACGGTAATGACGGCCTCGGTAACCGTCTCACCCAAAAAGTCTTCTGCCGTCTTTTTCATTTTGCGCAAGACGTCTGCAGCAACTTGTGATGGCGCGAGTTTTTTACCTTGTGCTTCAACCCAAGCGTCGCCGTTGTCAGCCTTGACAATTTTGTAAGGCATCAAATTGATGTCTTTTTGCACAGCGTTTTCTGTGAATTTACGGCCGATCAGGCGCTTGACGGCGTACAAGGTATTGGTCGGATTGGTCACAGCCTGACGCTTGGCGGGTGCGCCAACCAGCGTTTCGCCGTCTTCCATGTAAGCGACGATTGAAGGCGTAGTGCGGGTGCCCTCGGCGTTTTCAAGAATTTTTACTTTCCCGCCATCCATCACTGCCACGCAGCTGTTGGTGGTGCCAAGGTCTATACCGATAATCTTGCTCATGGTCAAACTACCTTTTAAAAAATCAGAATTAGGATGAACTGCTTTGATGAATGTTAATTGGGGGGGAATTGAGCGATTTCAAGACTAAAACCCGCTTTTTTTATTACCCAAAACCACAAAAAACTTACCTCTCGTCGTTTAGGCGGCGACGGTGACCAGGGCCGGGCGCAACACGCGGTCTGCAATCAAATAGCCCTTTTGCAAGGTTTGCACCACCGTGTTGGCCGCTTGTTCAGCGGGAATCGTGGCAATCGCCTGGTGTTGGTGCGGATCAAACTTAGCGCCGGCCTCGGGTGCGATTTCTTTCAGATGATTGCGCTCAAAGGCACTCACCAGTTGCTTGAGGGTCACTTCAATGCCGGTGCGCATGGTTTCAGCGGTTTGCTCGGCTTGAGCCAGGGCCGCCTCTAAGCTATCTTTAACGGGCACTAGCCCCTCTGCGAACGACTCAATACCGAATTTACGGGCTTTAGAGACCTCTTCTTGTGCACGGCGACGCACGTTTTCCATTTCGGCATGGGCACGCAAAGCTTGATCTTTTTGTTCGGCGACTTGTGCCAGGGCAGCGGCGAGTTCAGCCTGTAATTGCTCGATAGGATCTAAGACAACCTCTTCGTGAACGACCTCAGCTACACCCTCTGCAGGTGCTTCGGCCATTGCGGGGTCGTGCTCTTTGTTGCCATCAGTCGAGTCTTGGGGGGATGCCATCTACTTCTCCAGAAAAATACATGATATTCAAAAACATTGGGGCTGAACCCCATAATTCAAGGGTAAACCACGAAAATTTTATTGAGGCTTAGGATGGCTGTGGATAAACAGGCATCGGACTGTCCGGAGGACATCTGTCAGCAGGGCGCCGGCAGGCGACACGCAGTTGTACAACCAAACACACTCAACCAAAAACCGTAGAACTACACGGTTTTTATTATTGCAGCCGATAAGCGCAACCCGCGACAGGCATAAAGCTAGGACTCGATCGGCCAGCCCTGCAGATGACTCAACACCATATCGCCCAGCGAGTTCACCCAGGCTTGGTCGTCGTTTAGCGCCGGAATATATCTAAACCGCTTACCGCCCGCGTGCATAAAGGTTTCGCAGACCTCGACCTGAATTTCTTCGAGCGTTTCAAGGCAATCAGCCAAGAAACCCGGGCACACCACGTCAAT
>CANKOW010000100.1 GCA_947484295.1 Alcaligenaceae bacterium
ACTTTTAATCCGTTGGTCGCGAGTTCGAGTCTCGCCCAGCCCACCAAGTGCAAAACGACCTTTCGGGTCGTTTTTTTTGGTCATTTTTTCGACTCTAAGTTTCTGAGCGCTGCCTTGGGCCATCCCACCTAAATCCGCGTTTTCGCAAAGACAAGGCGGTTGGCTCAGATCTTTGTTCAGTCGAGTTGCAAGCCGATTTTTTTAACCAGTTCGCTCCATTTGTTTTGTTCAGTGGTGATCCTTGCCTCGGTCTGGGCGGGTGTGGCACGAATCACGTCTAGACCAATATTAGAGAAGGCTTTCTGGGTCTCGGGAGTGTCTAAGGCTTGGTTGATCAGCTGGTTGAGTTTGCTGACGATCGGTGCCGATGTTTTGGCTGGCACTAAAATGATGTACCAAGATTCAAACTCAAAATCTTTGACCCCTTGTTCGGCAATCGTCGGGATATTGTCTAAACCTTTGATGCGCGTGGTTGAGGTGACGCCTATGGCTTTGAGTCGCCCGGCTTGAACCAGGGGCTCTGCCACTTGAGGGCTATAGAAGCCGACTTGTACGCGACCACTGACGATGTCCTTGACAGAGTCGGCCGTCCCTTTGTAGGGAATATGCAGCATGTTCGTTTGCGTACTGTCTCTGAATAATTCAGCAGCCATATGTGGGTTACTGGCTTGGCCCCCCGAGGCAAACGACAAACCGCCCGGTTTTGACTTTGCGAGGGTAACAAGTTGCTGCACATCGTTGACACCGAGGTCAGGGTTTACCGTGAGCACCATTGGGCTTTTTGCAAAGGCTGCAACAGCTTTAAAATCTGTAAGTGCATAGCCACTGGTTTTGGCAAAGATTTGAGGGTTTAGCGTGTGCGTTAACCCTCCGTTCACAATCATTGTGTATCCATCGGGTTCGGTGCGGGCGACTTGTGCGCTTCCCACATTACCGCCGGCGCCGGGTCTGTTCTCGACCACCACGGGCTGCCCCGTCAGTCGGCTCAGTTCGCGGCCAACCACGCGGGCCATGGCGTCGGTTGGTCCTCCCGCGGTAAACGGAACAATCACTTGCATCGTGCGAGAAGGAAACTCTTGCGCGTAGGTAGTGAAAGACAAGGCGTTGATGATCAACCCGAAGGTGAGCGTTAGGCGAGATACGAGTAGAGGTGTTTGCATGATTGTTCAAATAAAGGGTGATTCGGGGTTAAGTGAAAAGTGCTTGAGGCTCGTCTGAAAAAATGCTGCAGATGCCACGTTTTTGACTCATCCAACAGAGGGTAAAATCGTGGTCTCATAAAAATAATTCGTCATAAACGAGTTGTTCAGTTTGCTTGTAAGACTCGTCCGCCTAAGGTTGCATTGGTGCGCCGGTAGCGCGCTTCATCGCCCAAGATCTGCGCGCGAATCATCACCCGCGGCTGATCGGCGCTATAGCCACCGGTCGCTAAATGGATGCTTGCACAGTTGTCCCACATCAGGCTGTCACCCACTCGCCACTGGTGGCGATATTCAAACCGTGCTTGCTCTTGATGCGTAAACAAAAAATCAAGCAAGTCGCGACTCTCCTGCTCGGGCAGCCCTAGAATTTTGGTGGTTAAGCCTCGATTCACGTAAATGCACTTGCGGCCTGTCCATGGATGACGAAGGACAACAGGATGGACAACCGGCGGTTTCTCTTTGCGTTGCGCGTCGGTAAAAGGTTTGCGCATTGAACCGGGTCGCGCCAGCATGTGCGTCCAAAGATTTTCAAAATCATGCACCGCTTCAAGAGAATCAAGTTTTTCTCTTAAAGTCGAGGGCAGCGCCTCGTATGCTGCATACATGCTGCGAAATGCCGTATCGCCCAAGGGGCGCCCGTCTTTAACAGGCACCTGATGCGCGTGCAAAATGGTGGCACGGCCAGAGATCCGGTTGTAAGACATATCGGTATGCCATTCTTGCCCAGCGTCTGCCAAGCCTTGTGGTTTGCCGTCGATCAGCACATTTGATAAGGTCATGACTTGCGGGTACGCAGCGTTCTGAAAGGCCTTTGAAATATTGATTTCAAGGGGACCAATTTTTTTAGCCCAATTCACCAGTTGCTCAGAGTCGTAAGGTTCGCCCGATACGCAAACCACGAGGTATTGATTCAGAGCGTCACTAATTTGTTGAGCGGTCTGATCATCTACGCCAGCTCGGATGTCGACACCCTCGATGCGACAGCCGAAGGGGTATTGCTCAGATGGAGTGATTTGCAAGCCCGGCATGACAATCTCCGATTTTTATTATTCAACAAAGTAGCACAATCACGGCGCGTGTCAAAAGCCTTGCTTGACACCTGTACCGGTGACTAGTAAAACAGTAAGCAGCCGGAGACAAACAAAGAGGTGCTCAGCGCCTCGGCCTGACATTCAAAAAACGTATAAGGGACGAACCATGTTTGCAGCACCCCCCGCAGTAGAAGCGCGCGTTTTCGCAAAAATCCCAGACCGACTTTCAAAAGTGGGCCAACGGTCAGCGTTTGCCGATGTGCAATTTCATGGGGCTGAAACACCTCACTTTATTGAAGGTCCTTCTTTTGATCGTCAGGGCAATTTGTTTGTCACCGATATCCCTTTTGGCCGAGTCTTTAAAATCACACCCAGTGGCGATATCAGCGTAGTCGTTGAGTATGACGGCGAGCCAAACGGGTTGAAGTTTCACCGAGATGGTCGCGCGTTTATTACGGATCATAAAAATGGCCTGATGGTGTTGGATGTCAATACAGGCAAGATTGAGCCGTTTTATGACCGCCCCTTGTTGACGCGTTTTCGTGGAGTGAATGATTTGTTCTTCGGGGCGCAAGGCGACATTTACTTTACTGATCAAGGTCAAACGGGGCTGCATGATCCCAGCGGGCGCCTGTATCGCTTACGCACAAACGGGCAGCTCGATTGTATTTTAAGTAACATCCCTAGTCCAAACGGGTTGGTGCTGAATGTTGAGGAAAACATCGTGATGCTTGCTGTCACCCGCGCTAACTGCGTGTGGCGCGTGCCCCTTATGAAAGACGGCACCACCAGTAAAACGGGGATGGCGATTCAGATGACAGGGGGCTTTGGCCCAGACGGCATGGCAATTGATGCCGAGAATAATCTAGCAGTGTGTCACGTTGGCTTGGGCGTGGTTTGGCTCTTTAGCGCCTTGGGTGAGCCGATGCTGCGCATTAATTCGCCGACAGGTAAGTTGGTTACAAACTGCGCCTATGGTGGTAAAGACAATAAGCAACTGTTTATTACCGAGTCAAAAACTGGCACGATCTTAGTGGCAGATATGCCGGTGCAAGGCCGTACGATGTTTTCGCACATGTAAAGGTCGGTCGCTCAAGATGACGATGTCTAGTCTTAAAGAAAAAATGCTGACCAAGCGGCCTTTGCTTGGGGGCTTTATTTTTTCGAGCGACTCGAATATCTCTGAGTTGTACGCCGAGGCTGGTTACGATTTTGTGATTATCGATACCGAGCACGCGCTCAATGATTTGCGCAGCGTGCAGACGCATGTGCGAGCTTGCGCGGCTGCAGGGATCCACGCGCTTGTCAGACTGGGCGCAGCAAACTATGCCGATGGTTCGCGCTTGTTAGATGCGGGTGTCGAAGGTTTGATGATTCCGCATCTTGGGCACGATGCGCGTGCCAATAACGTTTTGCAAGCAATGAAATATTGGCCTGAAGGTGTTCGAGCGACTTGCACTGGAGTGCAGATCGCGGGCTACGGGCAAAGAAATTTTGCCGAGGCCGCTGCACTGTCAAATAAAAATGTCTTGTCAGTTGGCTTGGTTGAAGATCGAACGTGTGTCGAGCGTATCGAACAAGTGCTTCAAGAGAACCCGGTCGATTGGCTGATGCCGGGGCCTGCGGATTTGGCCTCTTCGTACGGGCTGCACGGGCAGTTAACTCACCCTACGATTCAAGATGCAGTCAGTCGCATCATCGTTGCTGCGCAAGCACGGCAGATTAAAGTGGGTGTGTATGTCAACGAGCTCAGTGAAATCGAAACGTGGAAAAATCGTCAAATCGATTTTTTTGTTCATGCGATTGATTACAAAATTTTAGGCAAAGCTTTGCGCGCCGCTGCTTTGGATTTTCAACAACGAGTGTTGGGATAGCAGAGCAACCGAGCTCACCGAGTTAAAACCGAGCTAACTGAGTAACCGAAGCGAACGAAGCTCATCAGTCTCACGCAGCGCGACGTTCAAAATTTTTAAGATCGGGCATCATTTTATAGAGAGTATTGGTATGCAATTTAAAGAAGGCTTTGTTGATTCGTTGTATTACAACGTTTTGGATATGACCCCTGAGTGGGTCGAGCAACCTGAAACAATTATTTTTCATCATGGTGTTGGTGCAAATACCGAAATTTGGGCTGAGTGGCTGCCGGTGCTTGGGTTGAATTATCGGATCGCGCGTTTTGATATGCGCGGCTTTGGTCGATCAACGGCCAAACCTGCTGGCGATCTTACGTTTGATCAATTGATAAAAGATATCTCGCTGATCGGTGATACGGTTGGTGTTGAACGGTTTCACTTGGTGGGCGAGTCAATCGGAGGCACTGCGGCACTCGCCTATTCACTGCAACATCCTGACCGTTTGCACTCGTTGACTCTTACTAACACTGCATTTCGCGGTGGCGTGATTCAAAATGTCGTTGAGTGGGATGCCTTGCTCAAAGAACAGGGCGGGGCAGCCTGGTCAAAACGCCTGATGCCGCGGCGGTTTCATGACGACGCAAAGATGTCACCCGCCAAGCGCGCCTGGTACGAGAAGCAACAAGGTGCTCATCCCATCGAGTCGATTATCGTCGCGCGAGATATTTTGGTAGGCGCGGATCTTGGCCCCAAGTTGGGTGAAGTGAATTTACCGGTTCTGCTACTACACGCCGATGGCAGCCCGTTTATTGCGGTCGACCAAATGGCAGAAATGCACAGCAAGTTGCCGCAGTCTGAGTTTCACGTGTTTAATCATGCGCGCCATGGCTTACCGTTTTCGCATGCTAAAGAATGCGCGCAAGTGATGCTAGAGTTTCTTGAGCGTCGAGCGGCAAGGTCCTAAGGTGCTAGCTGCCCTCTCGTACACTAGGTGAGGTTGGGGCGAGCTGTCGTGGCGAGGCTGATTAGAGCCAAGTGGCTTTCCAGTTGGTCGACAAGCTAATGAACGGGGCGGTTGCTTCGTTTGACTCACTGTGCTCAGGGTCGGATTCCCAGTTGTGCAGTCTGAACAGGGATTCTTGAGCAGTAGGCTTAGCCAGCAGAGGCTCACCAACGCTTTGCGTCGCTGCGGCGCTCAGCGTCGGTGCTGCCATCACACTTAAGCTAACCGGTAGTGCGCAAGACACTACACTGACCGAACTGCCGACTAAAAAACTTCGTCGGTTCATATACTGCTACCTACCGATTTCAACGCTGAGTGCCCGAACGCGAGCAGATGCCCCCACTTTGCTGCGGCACGGTCAGCCAAGGTTTGAGCGAGCGGAGTTTGGCGAGCGCCTAGCGCCGCTTCATAGCTGAGTTCGAAGGCTCTCAACGTGGCACGATTGTCTAGGTTCAGCAGGGCGAGTCGCAGCGCTTTGTCTGGATCGTCACCCTCTTGAAGGTAAAAATCGACAGCATGATCGGCAAAGGCGAGTTCGTGGTGAGTCAATAACTGCTCAAAAATATGCTGCGTACGTGCAAGATAATGACTCGCCTCGTGTGTCTGGCCTGTTTGCTCGTAAAGTTGTGCCAGTCGCCAAGACACTTCTGGATCTGCGCTGTCTTTGATCGGCTGCAATAGCTTGAGTGCAGAATCGAATCGCCCTGTGTCAAGATGCAGCTCGGCTAAATGTACACGCGCGTGCGTGTAGGGTGGCATATACGACAGCGCTTGTTCATACCAATACTGCGCTGTTGCGGGCTGTGCTGGCTCAAGCGTTTCGCCATACAAAACGCCCAACTGAAAACAAGCCCACGCCAGACTGAACGGCGAATGTTCACGATCTTCTGCAATCGCACGCAGGTACGAATCTTCGGCCTCTTGATGCAGGCCCATTTCAGCGTACAGAGCACCCAGTGCAGCAAGATTTTGCAGGTTTGGGCTTTGCACGCTTAGACGCAGCCTCGTATCGAAGACATCTTTCCAGTTGTGACCGATGGCATGATCGATTGACAGTTGTTGGCGCAAAAGGGTGTGAGCCGAGGCGCCAAGCTTTTTTGCCTGAACTAAATATTGTGTGGCCTGATCGAACTTGTGTACTAACGACGCAATTTGCGCTGCCAGGACATAAGCCTCGCCTACCTCTGCACCCTCGTGCAGTAAGGTCTCAGAGAGCGTCAGTAAGCGGTCTAGAGCGCTCGCATCCCCTAAAAAATGTGAGCGGCGATATTCTTCGTCAATCAGTTGCGCAGCAATCCCCAAGCGGTCTGGGTGAAGGTCGATCGTCTGCCAGCAGCGATCCAATATACTTTCGTGGTTAATGAGCGCCAACGCGCCATCGGTGGCGGCCGGTAAGGCAATCACAGAGTGCTGCACGCTCACGTTGCCGCGCCAAAGCGCGTCTTCAGTGCTGTCATCCCGGCGTTCAGAAGGCTCGAGATAATTAAACGCACGATTAAATCCCCCTGACCTTCAGGTCGGTAGGACACCGACCACGTCGCGCTTGAGCCTGCAGCAGTGGTTTGCACTGAGAGTGTGCCGTTGTAAGGATTGGCAGGGATTCCACTGACCATTGCATAGCGGTAAAGTTTTTGAGCCTCATCGCGTTCGCTTAAACGCTCAATCATGATTTTGCCGTCAATCGTTTCGATGCGTCGCAGTTGCCCCGGGCCATCGCCGGTGAGGGTCAGTTGTGCCACCAGTGGATGCCAAAGACTACCAAAGCCACCGATGGCCTGCCAGACCTTTTGGGCCGAGGCCTTGAGATCAACACGACGCGTGACGCTTAACATGTTCTTGTTGCCGGGTCGCACATACGGAAACGTAATGCTGCCAGGTTGCGTCGCCTGTAACGCGCCGCCTTGTAAAAACTGGCCCCGATCTCGGTTGATGAGCCACGTGACTAAAATGTCGATGACATTGGCATTGACGGTGCGCCCACCGCCCGTTGTGTAGGGGCGACCTTCAAGCGTGCTCTTTTCAATTTCAAGATGGCTCTTGTCGCTCATTGGTTTGGCGACGTCAATCGTCAGAAAGTCATTGAGTCGAACGTTCACGTGCGCTTGAAGAGCGGCAGCATCCCATTCGATGTTCTGATCTTTTTTATCCCAGAGCTGAAAGCTTTCAGTAAGCCTTTGGCGATAGAGCGGCAGACGCTCTGCATTGAGTGCAAAGGGCGTTTCTTGATTCCAAAGATCGCGAATATCCAGTGCGCTTGGTACCTGATCCATGATGAAGTTTGTTTGTTCGGGCCGCCCGATCCAGTCAAAGCGTGGGATGACATTAGAGTTTGGGTTTGTATGACGTGGGGTTGTTTCGGCAATCACCCCATACAGGCTGCCGCGCTGAGGTGCAAGGGTTGAGTCGGTATCAAACTCAACGACAACACTTAAGACATTATCATTTTCAAGGTAGTTCGGGACAGATTTCATTGGCCCCGGTAACCATCCCGGAAAAAACGGATCTGAGCGCAGGCCTGCGAACACGCGTGTGTGTCCGTCACTTGTCGCGAATCCTTGCTCTTCACCCACTGTTAGCGTGACCGTACGACCGTCTGACAGGACACAATGCCCGGTTTGCTTGGCTCGGCCAGCTGCGGTTTCGGGGCCCAGCACTTCAAATTGAAAAGTAAAACGCCACTCCTCTGATAGCGGTTCAAAACCTGCTTGCAGGCCTAACCCCATCTGTCGAAGACGACGCATGACGAAAGCATAGTTAATCGTGTTGGAAAACAGTGCCGACTCGCCGGCAAAGGGTAAGACGCATGCGATAAGCACCGTGCGCTTTGGGTCGGCTGGGCTAGTGAAGGCGAACAGATCGGTGAGATCACTGACGGGGTCGGCAGTTTGGCGAGGGCCGTCAATATGATCTGACATTATTTAGCGCTCACAGGGCTAGGTGCAGGAGAAGAGTACGGATGCTTTTTGTTAAACCAAAGGGGATCCTCGTTGGCGATCAACGGATTTTTTGGCCCACCATAGGGTGTCACACGCGCGGCTTGATTGGGAATCGACTTGAGGTATTCAATCAAGGCAAAGCGTTCGCTTTCGCTAAACGCTGGGCCAACGACACCCGGGCCTTTTGTCGCCTCAAACGAGTGCCCGGCATTTGAATTGCCAATGCGCGTTGTGTCAAAGAAGTAACCCTCTTTTTTACCAGCAATATCAAGCCCAAGTTTGATGGGGTCAAAGTCACGACCGACGTAAAATGTTTTGGATCGTTCAGCCGCTGGCGACAAGAGTTCGTAGATGCTGGGCACAGAACCGTTGTGCAAGAAGGGCCCGGTTGCCCACACGCCATCCCTTGGGCCCGCTTTGTAACTCTGCACTGGGGGACGCGTGGCTGAGGGCGTATAGCCATCCATATCGTCGATTTCATTTTGGGAAAATGGGCCCGCTTGCTTCAGTGCGCGCACGAGCATTTGTCCAACAATTTTGCTCGTGAACTCGCCATTAGAGACCGCCTGCTTGCCCTCAAAATAGGATGCCAGATTCTTGGTTGCAATCAGTGGATTGGGATCAAAGGAGACGCCATTCAGTTGGGTGGCATCCGTTCCGACAATCTTTTGTGGCACGAGCGCATTTTCGATCCCTCGCATCCCACCTTTGCGCGGTTCACTCCAGCGATAAGGGTAAGTGGTATGGCACTCGATACAGTGCTTGGCAAAGAGTTTTTCACCGTCTTTAATGCGCCCTTCATCAAGCTTACCAAGTAGCTCTTCAGGCCATTTCGGCGGGGCAAGACGTCTGAGCAGGTGTTCAAGTTTGATCATCCCTCTGATGTCGGTGGTTGTTTCAAATAAACCTGACGCGGGATCGGCAGACTTCAAGTCGTAGCGCGCGAACACGCCCAGGGTTTCGCCAAAGTTTCTAGTCAGCGGGTTGTCACTGATGCCGCTCCACTGAATCCAGGCCGATTGCGGGGCGTTCCAGAGAAAAGGCGGTTTAACAGGCGCCGCCGCCAGACGCATGTTTTCAAGCGTGCCCGTTGCGCCACCCATAAACGCATTGTGAATCAGCCCGAGTGCATCCATACGACCCGGGCCCGAATTAAATGGTACGAGCAAAATTGTGTCGACGCGCTCTCTAAGCAGGGCTGTGTCTGCCATCAGACGCTTGCGTAGATCGGCTTCGTCAACAGGACCTTTCGCGCGGATACGTTCAGTCAGCCCTTTATATTTTTCAGGATCGGTTGAGACGCTATCGAGCGAGGCAGACAACGAACGCAGCCAATCCCAAAGTGCAAGGCGGCTTGTGGCGCCACCCTCGACACGTATTTGCTTACCTTGATATTGAATTTGCCCGGTGTGGCAGGCTGCACAGGTCAGGCCCGCGTAGGTGCCCCTGTACTGGCCCACCGTGATCGAGGCTTTTGCGACGCCGACGGGCAAATTGTCGGGATTTTGCGCGAAATTAGGCGGTTCAATGAGTAGGCCCATGCGGTCGCTGTGCGCCGGCGAGCTAAATAAGTCTGTGGTACCCGCAGCTTCAAGCGCAAGGTAGATGTCATAGGACAAGAGCGCAGACCCTTGGGATGTCCAGTAATAATCCGCCCGATCTTGTGCCGACCAAGCCTGATCCAGGTAGCTGACCGCCGGCGCCTGTGCCATTGCTGAAGAGGTCACCATTACGGTGGTGAGTGATAAGATTAAGTGTCTGGCTGTTGAGCGAAGAGATGTGAGCATGATTGATTAATGAGAGGTGTGCGACATTGACGAGTAACTACCCGATAGGTATAGGATAATTACACCAACCCCGTTCACCTTACATGAACTGGTGTGTGTAGAGTGATCTTGTTGTACAAGAAAGATCACATTGCACAAAAAATGTGACAATTGCAAAAAAAAAGAAAGGTCACGTAGCACAAAAAATGTGGCAATTGCAAAGAAATAAAAAAACGGAGATACAACTTGACGCAGTCAAAAGTTAGTGGCTGGTATTTTGGCTGGAACATCGTCGCAGGCGCCTCGCTGCTTACCTTGTTGACCGTCGGTATGCGAATGGGAATTGGCCCATTTTTTTTACCGATTGCTGAAGACCTTGGTTTTAGCCGCAGCTTGCTTGCAGGTATCGTGGCGATCGGGATGTTGTGTTACGGCTTGGCGATGCCTTTGGCTGGCTATTTAGTAGCTAGATTTGGCACCAGATTGGTGTTGTTAGTTGGCATGACGATCGTGGTGCTATCTTCGATTTGGTCAGTGTATGCACGTACGCCCTGGACATTCTTTTTAGCCTTTGGTGTGTTGTTGTCAGTCGGCTTGGCCTTTACGAGCCCAGTGTCGGTGACGCCAATTATTAGTCGTTGGTTTACCCGTCAGCGCGGCATGGCCTTGTTTTTCTTGTCGACCGGCTCAATGGCCGGTATCGCAGTGATGACGCCTGTGCTCACCGTGGCCATCGAAACGTTTGGCTGGCAGGCGACGCTTGTTGGCTACTCGGTGATCTTTGCGTTACTAGCTCTGCCGATTGCGCTGTTTGTGATGCGTGAGAATGCGCCTGCGCAGACAGATACGTTGCCTAATCTGGCTGGGGCAAGCAGTACAACCCACGCAGCGGCGGCAGCGACCGCCGCGATGACCATGGCGCAAGCGGTGCGTACAGTGCCGTTCTGGAAAATCTGTCTGGGCTTATTTACCTGCGGCTTTAGTATGAATTTGCTTGGCACGCATGGCATGCCGATGTTGATGGATCACGGTTTTGATTCAACCATTAGCTCGTTTGGGATCGGTCTGATCGGCTTAGTCGCTATTTTCAGCACCTTGGTGTTGGGCCGTCTCGCCGATAAGATGCCACGGCGGTATATTCTTTCAACGATTTATTTAATTCGTGGCTCAGGATTTTTTGCGCTCTTAATTGTGGGTACACACTTTGAGCTCTATGTTGCTGCGGCGATTGGCGGCATCGTGTGGGCTGGCAGTATTGCAATGTCCTCCGCGATTTTGGCTGATTTGTACGGCGTCAGGCTTGTGGGGATGTTGTATGGATGGACCTACCTGTCGCATCAAGTGGGCGCTATGATTAGTTCTTGGCTGGGTGGTTGGGCCTACGAGGCGCATGGCACCCATTGGGTCGCCTTCGGCTCGGCAGGTATTTTGTTGATACTGGCGGCGGCGCTCTCGCTGACGTTGCCTTCCAAGCTGAAGTGAGCATCGATACAAATCTCTGATGATTTCTAAATCCGTGATGACTTCGATTTGATGGCATCTTTACAATTCGGGCACGCTTGAAAATTAAAGTGAGTGTTGATGCAAACCTTTGACTACGTGATTGTGGGTGCGGGCGCTGCGGGCTGCCTGCTTGCCAACCGTTTAACTGAAGATCCTAGTGTTTCAGTCTGCCTGCTTGAAGCGGGGGCGCCCGATCGTAACCCTTACATCCATATACCGGCGGGGTTTATTAAGGTGGGCCATGATCCGGCCTACACCTGGGATTTTTTGACTGAACCAGGCCCAGGTATTGATGGTCGTCGGGTGATCACTCGCATGGGTCGCACCCTGGGTGGTTCGAGTTCAATTAATGGATTTAATTACACGCGGGGTGCCGCAAGTGATTTTGA
>CANKOW010000101.1 GCA_947484295.1 Alcaligenaceae bacterium
CCCATTGAGAGCTGTAGAAACGAGCGTGTTGGGATGTGATCGCAATCAAAAATCGCAACAAAATCACCATTGGTACGCTTGAGTGCTTCGTTTAAGTTACCGGCCTTGGCATGCCTATTGTTATCACGTGTTAAATAAATGGCGCCACAATTTTGAGCGAAATCCCTAAATTCATCCCGACGTCCGTCATCCAGCAAATAGACCCGCAGTTTTTCGGCGGGCCAGTCGAGTGTGAGCGCAGCTAATACCGACAAACGCACAACTGATAAGTCTTCATTGAAGGTCGGAATAAAGACATCCACCGTTGGCCATTCAGACACGGGCCGATCAATCATCACTGGCTGGCGCTCGAGTGGCCAGGCCGTTTGAATGTATCCCAGTACCAAACACGTAATGCCGTAAAGCTCTGCGAATAACAGGAGATAACCAAAGACCGCGTCAACTGTCGTCTCGAAATCGAGTGTGGCTGTCAAGCGCCAATACAGATACCGCATCGTCATCAAAAACGATATGCCAATCATGATGAGGATGCCGCCGCGACCCCAAGACAATTTGCGCAGCTTTGAGGCCACCACAAAGGCCAGCACAGCGATCGTTGCCTGTTGAAAAAGATCTAACGGAACAGCGATGACAATCGCGAGCAACAATATCGCAATCACGGCCGCAACAGCACGCACGAAGTTGCTTTCCCAAACGGAGGCATTTGCTAATTTTCCGCCCAAACGTTCAAGCTTGTTAGGCAGCTCGCTGAAAGAAAAGAGACTCATGCGGCGATGGCTCCGACGGTTTCAGGGTTGAGTAAACGCTCGACAGCCTGGACGCACAATTTGACATCGTGTGCACCACGGCTCAGGGGGTCATATTCTTGCAAATCTTTGCTGTAAGCCAACGCCTCAGGGATCGCCTGATCTTGATGAATCAGCACGATCGACTTCTTGCCAAATTTTGCTGACATCATGTCGGTCACGTCGTCAGCCAGTTGCTTGACCCGATCTACTTGATTGATCACCAACAGGTAGCCCAAAAATTTCTTTCTGCGCGAGCAGTACTCCTTAATCAAGCTCATCATCTTTGGCAATGTCGCGTACGAGGCCGCATCGGGCAACGCAACGATCACAGCTGCGTTCGCCGCAGCGAGTGCCTGCGTCAGATATACCGAGGCGCCCGGCGGCGTGTCCAACACAACAACGCAGTCTTGCGCCAAACCCAACAGAGCGAGTTGGTCGCGTAACAGCGTTGGGTTCTCACGAAGATCCTGCTCAAAGTCGAGTCGGTCGCCCTCGTTGATTGAGCCGTAAGGCAAGACGTAGTCGCCGGTGTTGCCCTGCACAACACTGCTGCGCCAATCGTCGCCCGACAGTACCGCACGCGCTAAACCGCCAACGTGGCGAGGCGAGACACCAAAGTGCAAACGCAAAGCGTTTTGAGGATCCAGATCAACTGCTAACACGCTCTTCCCAAGACGGCGCAAGCCGGCACAAAGATTTGCGCTGACAGTTGTTTTACCGACCCCCCCCTTGCCTGAGACAATTGCAATAATTTTCACGTGCGCTCCATCCGTTCAAACAACAAAGATTTTTTACCTTCGGCGGCTCCGGTCGGCGTAGCTTCGCCGCTAGACAAGCGACTAAACAAAGCAGCAAGTGGCCGAGGCTCGCCCGTAGCCCGCATACGCATATGCGTCAGATTCACGACCAAGGCCGGTTCAAGCGCTGTTGTAGGTGAATTTTTTTCAGCAACAAGGGTAAAAGACTTTGCCGCAATCGCCACAGGTGTTGCGGCAAGCGGTTTAGGCGACGACGCAGGCTCAACAACCACCCGCTGCCGCTTAGGATTTGCAACAACCGGAGCGATTTCCTCTTCGATAAACGACTCTACATCATCGTCAAGCAACGGCTCTCCGTCACCACTCATTTCGTCGTACTCAGAAGCCGCTTCGTCCACCAATGACTCAGCGAGTGTCTTTTCAGAAAAAATGGAGGCGGGTGCGCCCGCGAACACCACTTTAGTGTCATCTTGAAAAATTGAAGCACTCACTGTTTCCACCGCCTTTGGGGTTACCTCAACAACCGTGACAGCCTGCATAGCTGTCGCCGTCTGCGTTGGCTTTGAGGCCTGCGCCGCTTGCTTAGCTGTTAAAGCTCGGTTATTTCTAGTCAATTGCGCGGCCTTCAAGATCGCGGCCTCTCTTGTTACGTGTGCTGACTGAGTTTCTTGAGCGGTCTGCAGCGCTTGTGCTACTTGCACCTCTCGCGCAATCTGTGCCGCCTGCGCTTGACTATCAACCTTGGATTCTTCGAACGCTTTCGCAGCCTCGGCAGCCATTTCGGCTTGCTCTTGCTGTGCAGCTTCACGATCGCGCTCTGCTTGCGCCTCTTTCGCAGCTTGTGCTTCTTTGAGCAGCTGCGCTTGATGGGCTGCCTGTGCGGCTTGTGCGGCCTGCGCTGCGAGCTCAATTTGAGCAGGCGTTCTTTCAGGTGCGATCCAGCCAGTCTCGATCACGTCTTGCGGCGGCGCTTCAGCCACAACCTCTGAAACCTCGTGCATGTCAGGCGCCCAAGTGGGCGTCAGTGCAGGGTCTGCCAACAGCGCCATGACATTCGCCGTCTCGACGCGCTGGTGGTAATCATGCGCGCCCACCTCAAGCTCATTTTCGTGTTCAAGCACGACCACAGGCGCGCGCGCTCGCGGCCCCCGCTTCTTTTGATCGACCGGTGGAGGTGAAAAATCCGAATCATGCATTGCAGCAATTAGCGGCCAGCGCTCATTGGCCTGCGCGAGTTCTTCATTGCGCACGACTTCCTGATACTGGTTAGGATTTTGCCCTAAGGTTTTGTACAGATTCGCAATATCATTTGAATCTTTCATCAGCACTACCCTTTCGAAAATCGACCGGCTACTCAATGTGCGTAGCCTTGCCGACGCTACTCTGTCTCTGTTTAAAGACTTAATTGGTACTCGATGCTGCCAAACTCATCTGGCTCACCGATTTGAACCACGCGCAAGGCATCACCCGCACCCAGCGTGGCTAACCACTTTTGGTAAACACCCTCGAGACAGGCAGGCGCCCAGGTTGCGGTCGCATCGCCAAACGCACCCAACATCAGGCTGCCGTGGTTCGAATCGTGATGCACAATGCGCAACACGCGGTCGTGCTCTTCAAGGTCAACACGACCCCAATCCATGTCTAGCCACACTGCGCGCATCGCTTGCTGCAATTGCTCAAGATTTTCGCAAGGGGCTAAGGGAGTTTGCGTTGCAAAGCGCATGCCAATACGACGCATCAACTCACGCGGCTCAATGGGCTCGGTTTGAGTCGTGCACTCTTGCGCCAAGGCAGCTAATAAGCTGCGCCACTGGCGTGAACATTGACGCTGAATGCGATAGTCTACTTTTTCAGGCTTCACGGTCGTAGATCTCCAATAAAAAATAAAAGGCAAATATCGAAGCAACTGGACCGTCGCGACGCGCTTGCATTGGGTACATCGTCATTTTGCTTGGTTGCCAAGCGCTCATCGACCCTAAATTTGCAATTCCCAACCAAAAAGCGCAAAACCAAGTAAAACCAACTAAAAATTTATTCACCAAAAAATGCAAAACTGCTTGCACTACCGATTGAGCGCCCGCGCCAAAGTGATCGAGGGCAACTCACCAAACTGCAGGTAGTAGTAACTGGCGAAACGCGCCGGCTTCGTAAAGCCGCACGAGAGTGCAAGAGCCGTAATTGAAGTACCACGGGTTGCGATCGCCAGTTGGCTGCGGGCCAGAGTTAACCTTTCTTGTCGCACCCATTGCATGGGGGTGACGCCAAAGCGATCTTGAAACGCATAATGCAAACTGCGTTTAGACATGCGTCCGACTTGTTCAAGCGCAGTCAATGAAATAGGTTGGTTTAGGCGCGCCAAGATGTATTGGCAAACATGATCGAGCTTGCGCCTGGCAAAACCTCGATCGGGCTTAACGTCAACGTGCTCTAAAAAAAGCGAGGGCTTAAGCATCACCGCGATTTGTCGATAAAAACAATCGTCTAAGCCCGAAAACTCTAATAAATCTGGTTCGAACAGAAACTGATCCAATACCGTCGTTAATTGACGCATCACGATCTCAAAAGACACGCGCCCTACTTGAAGCTTGACTTCTCGAGACGTCAGCAAATCCAAGACAGGTGAAGTCTGCTCTTCTAGGCCTAGCATCGCTTGAGCAACGCCCTCGAGCCGAACAGGATCAATATCTATCATCATGAAAGAACGGGTACTGGCTTCTTCACTGCGTGCACAGGCCGAAAGGTAAACCGCTGTCGAACCCGCTTCGGCGCGCAAGGGGCGCCCTGCAGCAAAAATAGTTGAATGGCCCACGCACGGGATCACCAGTGTGTGATTCTCAGTCTGCTCAGACCGCGCGCGCCAAGCGGTGCCCGCACATGCTGCGAGCTTCATCCCATTAAGCGTCAACATCGACGAGCGGTGTGCGAACTCGTTTTCGGGCACGAGGGACTCACACTCTTTCAAGCCAGGCACGATAAAACGCATGCGTAGACCCATATCTTGCACCGTACTGTCAAGATGCGAGATTCGGCCCCCAAAAGGCAGGCCGGGCAAGAAGTCTGAAGCGTGATCAATGGCCATGAGTGTGCCAAGAAGAAAACACACCCATTGTGGGGTTAAGGGGCAAACAATGCGACCCAGATATTGCAACCGAGCGCCAAACAACGCAAACAAACTAGCGCGAAAGACTTAACGCGCCAAAGCCCGTGCCAGTGTGGCCGAGGGCAGTTCGCCGAACTGTTTGTTGTAGTATTCAGAAAATGTGGTGGTTTTGCTGAAACCGCAATTTAAAGCCACGTCAGTGACGGTTGTGCCGACACGCGCCATGACCAAATGACTATGCGCAAGGGTCAGACGCTCTTGGCGCACCCACTGCATAGGGGTAGTGTCATAGCGCGCCTGAAAGGCGTAATGCAGGTTGCGCCGCGACATAAATCCGACGCGCTCTAAATCGGTCAAGTTTAAGGGCTGTCCTAAGTTCGCCAAAATAAACTGACAAACACGGTCTAAGCGCCTGCGGGCATAAGCCGCACCCGGGCTCGCCTCGTCGATATCCAAAAACAAAGCCGGGTGCAACATCATGGCGACATTGCGATAAAAATTATCGTCAATACCGCTGTAACGCAACAATTCGGGTTGCAGTACAAACTGATCGACCACACTCGCGAACTGCCGAAAAATAGTTTCAAAAGACACGCGACCGACCTGCATGAGCACTTCGCGCGGCGTTTGAAGCTCTTGTTCTAGCGAGGCGTCGGGCATTAGGCCCAACATGGTGCGGGCTACTCGCTCGATACGATTGGTGTCAATGTTTAACACCAACATTGAGCGCAAAACACCCTCGTCGACAAACGCGCAGCGCGGCAACCAAACAGCCGTTGCGCCAGCTTTCCAGCGCAAGGTTTGATTTCTGACACGCACGGTGCCGCTGCCTACAAGAGGCACCAATAAAAGATTATCTGTCTTGGCAGAAGCCTGCAGGCGCACGGGGCTGCAAGACAACGCGGTGAGCTTCAACCCATTCACGTCTACGAAAGCGCTGCTGTGCGAAATGGCTGTGTGGCCAGTCGGCAGCGCACAATCATCGATGTTAGGCGCTGAAAGCTTGAGTTGCTCGCACAAATACCCAAGTTGATCGCTGAGTTGGGCGGCCCGACCACCAAAAAGCAAGGGTGAAAGAGCCGTGGGTGTCTTACGTGTGACCATGTTGCGCTTTTTGGATTGAGTTTGCACGAATGCGATGACGCAAGTTAAGATTCGTGCGATTATTACACCAATTGGCGTAATATGCTGCACGATTAAGGATGGGGTGTGCTCTGCCGCCCTCGCACAAGTTAATTTCCCCCCCATGACCACAATTCCTCAGCACAGCTTCTGGCTTAAGCATAACCTCACAATCTCAGGGATGAAAAAGGCCATTTTTTTGGCTTTGGCTGCATTCTTAGTGCAGTTGGGCGCTTTTTACGCGACGCAGACTGGCCTCTACTCCAACCCCTTTTACGCCCATCCCATCGCCCTTTGGTGCGCCACTCTTTTTTTTGCAGGTCCGCAATACTGGCCCGTCTTGTTAAGTGCAAGTTTTTTTGGCTTCGTCATCTGTACCAACCCAGTCAGTCTCGCGGCCGCTTACGCCGTCACGCTCACCGTTTCGACCTTTGCAGTCGTTCAGATCGATCAGGCTTTTTACAGACGACCTCTGGCAGTCAACACACTATCCGACATCTTGAGACTCGGACTGTGCTCGGTTGCCCTTGGCATAGTGGCAACGCTGCTGTTGTTGGCAGAAAACTTAGCCACCGGCCCTCTGGCTATCAGCGCCGTGATCGAGGCTTTGCCCTCTGTCTTTGAACCAGCAGCAGTACGCGGTTTTCTGTTCTTTCCCGCCCTTATGGTCTGGAGCACACTGCCAAAGCATTGGACGACTGATGGCAATTTTTTAAAACTTCTTCTGTTTATCCTTATTTGGGGGGGGATGTCTTTCGTCATGTTTTTTACACCCCCTGGCGCCGCAACCAATCTTTTCGAAAGGGGGTATCTTATTTTTGTACTCACTCCCTTTGTTGGACTGTATCTGGGTGCGCACGGGGTCACGCTTTCGACCCTCGTCTTATGGCTGTTTGCCTTATTGGCCTCGTTCTCAGTAACAGGAAGCTTTTACTCGTCTGACTTTCTCGAATTTTCTCAATTGCGCATTTTCTTGGTGTGCCACGCGATTAGTGGTTTAGTGACCATCGTCGTGATCGACTTGCTTAAAAAACAAAAAGAAAAGTACACCACCACCGAAGAAGTCTTTCGTCAGGTCATTGATGCAATGCCAATTCCGATTGCCGTAATGAGTCAGGAAGTCAAGTCAGAGCAATTGGCGGCTGAGACTCGCATGGACTATGTCAATTTAAGCTTTACTCAACAAACGGGTTACACCAGCGCAGAACTTCCCGACCTCAGCACTTGGTGGCGCTTGGCGTACCCCGACCAAGCGTATCGCCGTACGATGATTGAAGACCGAGCGAAATTTTTTTCTACCAACCCTTACGCCCCTTCAAAAATAGAGTCTTGGGTTCGCTGTCGCGATGGTTCAAAAAAATTATTTATTTGGAATTCGTTCAGTACCAAAGACCGTATCATCTCGCTCGGTCAGGACCTGACCCAAAACTATAGCGAGCAAAACAGCTTAAAAATCGCGGCAAGCTTATATCAGGCGATCGGCGCAATGGTTGCCATCACAGACCAAGAGAATAAAATCCTTGCTGCGAACCCAGCCTTTTTAACTGAAATTGGCTTTGCCGAGCAAGAATTACTGGGTCGCGGCATCACCGCCTTCATCTCGTTAGATTCTGCAAGCGACTCGTTCCATACCATCTGGGAACAACTGAATCATCACGATCATTTCGAGGGTGAAATCCAAATTCAGCCTAAGCGCTCTCAAACGCCTGTTGTACGTCACCTGTCCATCTACACAAACGCAAGCGTCGAATCGAATACTGCCCAACGCGTTTGGCTTTTTTCACACTCGAACAATGCAAAAAAAGCGCGCGCGCAAACACAACGACAAGCGCTATACGATCCGCTCACCGGGTTGGCCAATCGCAGACTGTTAACGAATCGCCTTGAGGCCACCATCAACCGAGCCTCAACAAATCAATCAAGTTTTTGCCTGGTCTTTATTGATCTTGACAACTTTAAAGACATCAACGATACGCTTGGGCACGATGTCGGCGATGAGGTATTAATCGCCGTGGCTAAGCGTCTACAAATCTTGCAACGCGCAAATGACACCACGGCACGCCTCGGCGGAGACGAATTCACACTGATTTACAACGACATCAGCTCTGACCAACAACTCGACACCAGAATCGCCTTACTGCTCAAAGAATTTGAACAGCCCTTCAATATCAACAACGCGGTTTATCAGCTTTCAATCAGCGTTGGTGTCGCCCAATACCCACGCGATGGTCAAACGAGCAGAGAAATATTGATGCATGCCGACCAAGCCATGTACGCTGCAAAACGCGATGGCAAGGGGCGCCACAAGCTGTTTGATCCAGCGCTTCAGCGACAGGCCAATGAAAAGCGACAAATCATTTTTGAGATCAGACAGGCGCTTGAGCGGCAAGAATTTGAACTCTATTTTCAGCCCATCTTTGCGCTAGACACGCAAAAGATTTTTAAGAGTGAAGCCTTGTTGAGGTGGAACTTTCCCGACCACGCAATACGTATGCCCGCTAACTTTTTAGAGCATGCAGAGACCTCGGGTTTGATTCTGCCCTTGGGTGACTGGGTGTTTACCCAAGCTGCCCAGGCGTGTCAGCAATTCAACCAAACCCAACCAGGCTTTTCGGTCTCGGTCAATGTTTCAGCCAGCCAGCTGAGTGCGCGTGAGGACCACACAAAATTGTGGGCCCAAGAACTTGAAGATCGCAAGCTCGCGCCTCACCTGCTGACCTTAGAGATTACAGAGCACGTAATGCTTCACCCCTCTGACGCCGTACGTACTCGCATCGATCAGCTTAAAGATGCTGGATTTAAATTTAGCATTGATGATTTTGGCGTGGGCTATTCGTCACTGGCTGTCTTACAAAACACGCGGTTTCATTACCTCAAGATAGATCGGCACTTTGTGTCGACGCTGAACAACACCCCAGAAAGTCAGGCCGTTGTTCGCGCCATCATTGAGCTTGCACACGGCATGAACATGCAGGCCATTGCAGAGGGGATCGAGACACAGGCGCAACTAGACGTACTCAAACAGCTAGGCTGTGATTTTGGCCAGGGCTACCACTTATCCCGGCCCATGACGCAGCAAGCGTTAAACGAGTTGCTCTTAACCTCAAAGCAATCTATAGAAGTCACGTCGAATTAACACGCACGACCCTCATGCGATCGACTCAAATCAACAGAGCTGAGTCGATTCAACATGCAAAAAGGCGACAGCACGCTGCTTAACGTTCGCGCATGCCCTGCGTCAACGCGTAATAAATGGGTCGCATTAAATAACGCAATACCGATTGTCGATCGGTCAGGATATCCGCCTCGAGTGTCATGCCCGGTTCAATGGTCATGACACCCATTTGCTGCCCAAGATGCGTTTTCGAAATATCAATGAGCACCTTAAAGTAAGGGGCCCGCCTTTCATCCATCGTGCTAAACGACGAAATCATGGTGATCTGACCCGGTACCGTTCCATAGCGCATGAAGTCAAACGCTCCGAATTTCAAACGCGCAGTCTGCCCTATTTTGACAAAGCCGATGTCGTTGGCGGCAATCTGCACCTCGGCATGCACCTTGCCGTCAGAAGGCACTAGATTCATCACCACCGCCGCTGGCTGCACGACACCGCCTACGGTACGAAACTTTAGATCTTGCACCGTACCGGCCACAGGCGCAACGATATCAACGCGCTCGAGGCGATCAAGCAGCTTGAGCATCTGGCTTTCGACTTGCGCCAATTCACTGGCGATACTGTTGAGGTCATCGAGGTTTTTTCGTTCAAACCGCAACAACTCAGACTCTGAAAGATTCAGATTTTTGTTGGCCTCAAGCACCTGCACCCTGGATACCAATTTCTCTTTTTCAAGATCTGTACGAATCGTGCGCAGCTCTTTATAGATACGAATATCTTCTTCAAGTACATCACGCTGTTCTCGCGCCATCGTCAGCGTGAGCAATTGTTCTTTGATCAAAATCGCATAGCTTGGCGGTATTTTTGTGAAGTCTGGGGTCTGATCGCTAATCAAGGCACGCAGTCTTTGCGCGCTCGCCCAGAGCGACCAATAACGCGCTTCGAGAGTCTTGTACTCTGCGCTGGCGTCAGTGGGATTTAAACGCATCAGCAACTGGCCCTGTTGCACCACCTGTCCGTCGAGTACGTCAATACTGGCGATACGTCCACCATCAAAGTGTTGGATGACTTTAACCGCCTGAACCGGCACCACGACACCTTTTGCGGTGCTCACAACATCTAATTGCGCGAAACCGGCCCAAACGATAAAAGCAAAAATGGCTACAACCACCAGCCAAATGATATGGCGTACCAACTTTGCGGGAGCCGCCTCTTCAAGCAATAACGATTTTGACAAAATCTGATCGGTCGCTTGCCCAAGAGCGAGTGTGCTTGCTTGACCCTTGTTTGCAGAGCCTGCTTTAGTACCTAATATATTCATGACCTCGACCCATTGTCCACTGTGGGTGGCTTAAGTAAATCATTGGGCGCACCTGTCGCGCGTAAATAGCCATTTTCAAACACCATCAAGGTATCCGCCAAGCGAATGTGCGACGGCTTATGGCTCACAAAAATGACAGTGATTTTTCCCTTGACCGCAGTCAAGAACTCGGCAAATTTTTGATCGGCAACGGGATCAAGACCTGAAGTGGGCTCATCGAGCAGTAGAATCGAGGCGCCCGCCAGGTAGGCGCGAGCCAGAGCGAATTTTCGACGCGTGCTGATCGATAAATCTTGCTTGTTGTCGCCGCTGCGGTACTGCAATTTATTTGGCAGACGCAACACTTGCTCTAAGCCACCGGCAAGTTCTAAGGCCGCCAAGATATCATCGTCACTCGCCTCGGGTCTGACCAGCCGCATATTTTGTGCAATGGTCGCGCGAAACATATGTGAGCGATCTTCTGGCATATAGCCGATGCGGCGACGAATCTCGAAGGGGGTAAGCTGACGGATATCGATACCGTCGATCAAAATTGCACCGCTCTGGGGCGGGTACAGACCCAGCAACAATTTCATTAAGGTCGATTTACCCCCTCCATCGGGGCCCGTCAACGCGACAGACTGCCCATGGCGCAACGTAAAATCAACGCCCACTAAAGCAGGATCTGCACTTTGTGCGTAGCGAAAAGAGACCTTTGAGAACTCAACTTTACCCGCCATCAAGCGCGACACAGCATTGGTGGTGTCGAACCGTTCTCCTTGGATACCCATCAAGCCGTCGATCTGATGGATAGCACCTTTGATATTATTAAACCGACGCAGATTCGAAAAAAACATTTGAATGGGTGTAAGAATCCGCCACATCAACATGGTAGAGGCGACTAACGCCCCAGCACCAATTGACCCCGAGATCACCAGTGGCACTGAAATAGCAATGATCATGAGCGCCGAAAGCATCATGAATAAGTGCGAAAGCGCGCCAATGCGCGCAGCGGTTTTTTCGGCCTGAAACATCAGCATGCTGGCCTCTGCTGAAATATCTTTAAAGCGTTTAAACCAGGTTTGCTCGATGCCACATTCTTTAATCACGCGCATCTTATGCGCAGACTCAGTCAAAAATTCACTGCGTGCGTTGACGGCGATCCCGACCCGCTCGCTTTGCCTCGACACCATGGGCTCATAGATCAGATATAAAAAGGCGTAGGCCGCGATCACCCCAACAAATACCAACAGGGCCATGGGGTTAATGAGTGCCAGTACGATTAAAAATACAAGCGTGACGGGCAGATCGAGCAACGTGTTC
>CANKOW010000102.1 GCA_947484295.1 Alcaligenaceae bacterium
CAAATTGATCAAGTGCCAGGTGTCAAAGAGGCTTTGCAGCAGGCGGGTATCCCTAAGGCGGTATTGTCGCCGATGGTACGCGGCCGGCTGCTTGCGCGCAACGGGCAGGCGTTAAGCGCAAACGATTACGCGCAAGAGCGCGCGCAGCGGCTGATTGAACGAGAGTTCAATCTTTCGTACGCTGCACAATTACCAGAGCCAAGTCAAATCGTGGCGGGGCGAGATCTGACCGCGGATGCGTTTGAAGTCTCGCTTGAAACCGGGCTCGCTAAAACGCTCTCGCTACAACTTGGCGATATTCTAGAGTTCGACATCGCCGGTCAGTTGGTCAAAGTGACGGTAACGAGCCTGCGTCGAGTCGACTGGGATTCTATGCGAGCGAACTTTTTTGCGATTTTGACACCCGCGGCCCTCGGTAGCGCGCCGCAAACGTTCATGACGGCTTTTTATTTGCAGCCCGAGCAAATGGGGCGGTTACAAAAGTTGGTTCAGACGTTTCCTAATCTGACTGTTTTTGATGTGGGTGCGATCCTTGGTCAATTACAAAGCATTTTGGATAAAGTATCGGTCGCGGTGCAAGGGCTATTTTTGTTTTCTTTGTTTGCTGGCGCGTTGGTGTTGGCCGCGGCCTTGTCAGCGACGCGTGACGAACGTGTGCGCGAGGCCGCCTTGATGCGTGCGCTCGGTGCCTCGCGGCGACAGTTGGCCACGGCTCAGCGTATTGAGCTGCTGGCGGTAGGGGCGCTGGCCGGCCTGTTGGCCGCGGGCGGTGCAACGCTAGCCGCCTGGGCGTTATCGACCTGGCTCTTTGAGTTCAATATGCGTTTTACCCTGTGGCCGTGGCTACTGGGGGTCATCCTTTGCATGTTTGGCGCTTGGCTAGCCGGCGCGCTGGCCTTGCGTGGCGTCTTGCAGACCCCGCCTTTAAATATTTTGCGGCAAGCCTGAGTATGCGCAATATTTCGACGGTCGCGCTTGAACAAGAAGGTCAAACCATCCACCTGCGTCTTGACTCCTTAGTGCCCGAACCCGCTTTGCAACGCTTTGATCCGTCGTATCCGCCATCGCAAGCGCAAGTCGTTGCCTCGGGCGGTCGTGCCGCGGCTTGGTTTGTACAGCTTGCACCCAGCGAGGCAGTGCTTAGGCACTTCAAACGGGGCGGATGGATGGCTCGCCTGGCGCGTGATCGCTATCTCTGGCTGGGGCTAGCGCGCACGCGCTCTTTTGCTGAATTCGATTTATTGCGCCTCATGTGGCAGGCCGGCTTGCCGGTACCGCGCCCGCTAGGGGCCGCGGTCTGGCGAACCCGTTTGACCTATCGCGCGGCCTTGCTCACCGAACGCATCCCGCAGGCCAGACCTTTGGCGCTTTGCAGCGAGCCACAGGTTTGGCTTGAGGCTGGCTGTGTCGTCGCGCAGATGCATCAGTTTGAGGTGTGGCATGCCGACTTAAATGTGTTTAATCTGTTGGTCGATGCGCAAGACAAGGTATGGATCATTGATCTAGATCGAGGCCGCCGCAAGGCGCTGACAGCGACACAGCGTGCCGAAAACCTGTCGCGCTTGTTGCGCTCGGTTAGAAAGGTGGCGCCTGAACTTGAGGCATCATGCTGGCATCTGTTTAAACAGGGCTACCAAGAGGCATTCAACCAGCAGTAAGCGATTTTGTATGATCAGAAAACAGTACGCAATCAACCTTAAGCGATTTTGGACTACAGACTAATGTCTTTAATAATGTATGGCCTTACCCAGTGCAGTACGTGTGTCAAGGCGCGAGCCTGGCTTGATCAGCATGCGGTTACGCATCAGTTTATTGACTACCGTGCGCATCCTCTAGGCCCCGCTGACTTAAAAAAATGGGCGCTAGCATTAGGCGGATTTGAAAAACTCGTGAACCGCGCTTCGATGACCTGGCGGCAGCTAGCCGACGCTTTAAAAGACCCGCAAACCGACGCTCAGTGGTTAGATTTGATCGCTCAGTATCCCGCCTTGATTCGTCGCCCACTCACAATTTATGTGGATGGGTCTGTCTCAGTCGGTTTCAACGAAAAGCGTTACACAGAAAAATTGAACCTCGTATGACAGACACGATTGTCCTGCTGATGATTGCAGCGCTCGGTGCGACAATCGCCGTAGTGTTTGCAGTGCTCGCTTGGTTAAAAGCCCGTGCAATAAATGTGCAGCAATCTGATCCTAAGCTTGAGCAAATTATTGCAACACTCGAGCGCGTTGAGCGTACACAGCGTGCCGAGCAACTCGAAAGTCAACGTCAGCTTCGCGCTGAAATGTCTGAAGCGTCGCGCGCCTTACGGCTCGAACTGTCGCAGGCAGATGCTGAGTTCAGAGCCGCTGTGGCACGAGATGCCGCCGCGGGGCGCAGCGAAGGTGCAGAGTCTTTAGCACGCTTTGCCGCCGGCTTTACGGCGCAATGGCAAAGCCTGATTCAAACCAATGATCAACGGATGGCCGAGCTACGTGCCGCGGTTGAGCAGCGCTTAGTGTCCTTGCAAACGGACAATGCCAACAAGCTTGACGAAATGCGTCGCACTGTCGACGAAAAACTGCACGCCACGCTAGAACTGCGCTTAGGTGAATCTTTTAAACAAGTGTCCGAACGCCTTGAAGCCGTGCAACGCGGTCTGGGCGAGATGCAGGCCTTAGCAACTGGTGTCGGCGATCTAAAACGGGTGTTAACCAATGTTAAAACGCGGGGCACCTGGGGCGAGGTGCAGTTAGCGCGTTTGATCGAAGACGGTATGACCCCCGAGCAATATGCCCGTAACGTCAAAACTGTACCGGGTAGTGACGCTCAGGTTGAGTTTGCGATTCGCTTGCCAGGCGCGACCGAGCACGAGCAAGTAGTGTGGTTGCCGATTGATGCGAAGTTTCCGAAAGAAGAGTACGAACGACTGATGGATGCCCACGAGCACGCTGATCGTGAGGGCATCAAGGCAGCGGGGCTGGCGTTGGGCAAAGCGGTAGAGACACAGGCGAAGCTGATCGTCACTAAATATGTGTCGCCCCCACATACAACCGACTTCGCTATTATGTTTTTGCCCAGCGAAAGTTTGTACGCCGAGGTCTTGCGACAGCCGGGTCTGCTCGATAAGTTGCATGATTTGCGCGTCAACGTGGCGGGCCCTGCAAACCTTGCGGCTTTGCTCAATAGTTTGCAAATGGGTTTTCGCACGTTGGCCATTCAGCAGCGTTCTTCTGAAGTTTGGCAAGTTTTGCGTGCGGTTAAAACCGAGTTCAATAAATTCGGTGACACCCTGGCCGCCGTTAAAAAATCGCTCGATACTGCCAGCAATAAGATCGGTCAAACCGAAACTCGCACTCGCGCGATGCTGCGAAGCTTAAAAAATGTAGAAGTGCTACCCGATGACGAAGCCCGCGCCCTGTTGCGCGACGGCCTAAGCGAACAAGAAGCGCTTGCACTCGATTGCGCTCACCCAGATTTGGATTCTGCTGAGGATCAGGCTCCTGAGACTAGCCGCGGTGCGCCATGAAAGATAGCCCAGTATTTGATATCGAGCACGCTACGTGCTGAATGTTTTTTTTGAAGGATGATGGTTATGCTTTCACAACAAGAACTCAAACAACAAGCCGCAGAGGCCGCCTTGACGTACATCGAGCCGCTGCTCACGCCCGACGCGGTGATTGGTGTGGGCACGGGCTCGACTGCCGATTTGTTTATCGATGGTCTAGCCCGCTACCGCACGAAATTTCGTGCAGCGGTGGCAAGCTCTGAGCGCAGTGCGCAACGCTTGACGGCCTTAGGTATTGTGGTGCTTGATCTTAACGAGGTAAAAACCATGCCCGTGTATGTGGACGGCGCTGATGAAATTAACGCGCACCTCCATATGTTGAAAGGCGGCGGCGGGGCACTCACGCGCGAAAAAATTGTTGCCTCGGTTGCGAAAAAATTTGTCTGTATCGCAGATGAGTCTAAGTTGGTGCAAACACTAGGGCGCTTTCCCCTACCCATTGAGGTGTTGCCGCTTGCGCGTGAAGCGGTCGCCCGAGTGGCCCGTGCGCTAGGGGGTGAGCCGGTATTGCGTGTTGGGTTTACGACGGACAATGGCAACCAAATCCTAGACGTACATGGTTTAAACATCCTTGACGCCGTTGCACTTGAAGCGCGTCTGAACCAAGTTCCGGGCGTGGTGACGAACGGTTTGTTTGCCGAACGCCCCGCTGATGTGGCGCTGCTGGCTACGCAAAAAGGTATCCGGCAGTTATAGTTGTAGTACCCTTTTGCGCTCCGGCAGGCTGTCGCGCGTGTTAGGGTGCAATGGTCTCGCAGTGCGCGACTTCAGGGCGGTAAATACACAAAACTGTCACAGTCTCGTCTTAAACTAATACCTTCAACCTGATAGGAGTTGCCATGACCGAGCACACCAGCAAGCAATTTGACGCTGACCTTCAACGTATCCGCACCGAGTTATTGCAAATGGGCGGGCTGGTCGAAGCCATGATGCAAGATGGCATGCAGGCCCTCACCGAGGGCGATCTTGGCTTGGTAGACCGCGTGCGCGAGCACGAAAAAGAGGTCAATCGGCTTGAGGTTGAGGTCGACGAGCGCGTGACCCAGATTTTGGTGCGTTACCAACCGGCAGCGATCGATTTACGCACTTTGTTAGCGGTCACTAAAATGTTGACCGACATGGAAAGATCAGGCGATGAGGCTGAAAAAATAGCGACGATGGCGCGCCGTATTCACGAAGACGATCGTTCGTTTATGCCCGACATCGAATTACGTCACATGGCCACCAAAATCGCAACCATGATGCGCCAAGTGATGGACGCCTTTGCCCGCCAAGATGCGGTGCTGGCTGCGGCCGTGGTGCGCAGCGACAAAGAAGTCGATAAAGAATGGAAAGCCACCTTGCGCAATTTGATTACTTACATGATCGAAGATCCGCGCACAATTTCACGTTCGATTGATTTATTGTTTATAGCGCGCTCGATGGAACGTATCGGCGACCATTGCAAAAACATGGCCGAACGCGTGATCTATATGGTGCATGGCGCCGATGTGCGGCATCAGGGCTTGAGGATGGCCGAACGCCTTGTGCGTGGCGAACCCGAGCTAACGCCCGAAGAAAAAGCCGATGCCAAGGCTGCGAAGCAGGCAGAATCTGCTGAGCGTGCTGCAAACCAATAAATTGAAGAGTGAACGCTGACGTTGTAGCAGGTAGTGTCAGCGACTTGCGACCAAACCGCGTGGTAATCACCATGCCTCAGTACAACTCAGGTGCAGTGAGCGTGCAGTGCCCCTGTGATTGAGGGTCTGCTCGCCCGTTGCAAACCTTACTCGCTAGGTGGCACGTAGCCTTGCGCTTCGATATCGCCGCCTTCAAACAAAAATTTTGTCATCTGTTCTTTTAGGTACTTGCGTGCGCGGGTATCGGCCAGATTCAGTCGGTTTTCGTTGACAAGTCTGGTCTGTATGGCTTTCCATTCTTCCCAGGCTTCTTGCGAAATACTTTGCCAGATTTTGACGCCCATCTCGCCCGGGTACGGAGGGTACTCAAGGCCAGGGGCCTCCTTGTTGAGCTTGACACACTGCACGGTACGACTCATGGCAACATCCTGCTAGTTAAAAGTACGAAAAAAATCAACGATCAATCGTTAAACAAGAACAGAGTCAAATCAACGATCAATAGTCAATCGAGAACAGAGTCCGATCAATAGTTAATCACGTATAGAGTCAATCTCTAACGCGATTCGCGCACGATTCACGCTGCGATTACCAAATATTACGCGCTAAAAGTCATCAACCATTAATTGTAAAAGGATTTGAAGCGAGTGCCGCCTAAAAACCTTCGCCTTTTACAGGCTCTTCGCTTTTACAGCTTTTTAATAAAAATCAGACTATTGCGCGAGCGGTTGTAATGCGCTTGTTTTTCTTTGGGTAAGTCAGCTACGCCACCTTGTACAAAGCCGCGCTTGATAAACCAATGTGAGGTACGTGTCGTGAGCACAAACAAGCGCTTTGCGCCCATCGCGCGGGCGCGCGACTCCATGTGGCGCAGCAAGATTTCGCCTTCGCCGGTGCCTTGCCATTCGGGATGCACGATCAGGCAACCCATTTCGGCCATCTGCGACTGTGAAAAGTCGTTTAGTGTGGCGCAACCATAGATCACCCCATCGTGCTCAAGCACGGTGAAGTTTTCAACTTCTCGCTCGATAATGCCACGCCCGCGCGGCAACAAAGTGCCATCCAACTCAAGGGGTTCGATTAATTGCAGTAGGGCGCCTACGTCATCGATCGTGGCTGGCCGCAAATCGTCGAGCGTATCTTCGACCACCATGGTACCAACGCCATCGTGGGTAAAGATCTCAAGCAAGACGACACCGTCCATCGAAAACGGGATTAAATGGGCTCGCGTCACGCCGCGTTTGACGGCTCGCGAGGCGTACTGAAGGTAAAAGGCGGTGTCCGGGTCGATCGCACCCTCGGCGAGCAAGGCATCGGCGTCTAAGCGTGCTAGTTCGGTATCGACCGTCCCGTCGGGTGACGTGACGCCAAGCGTTTCAATCAAAAAAATCAATTTCTCAGCGCGCAGGGCAGTTGCTACGCTTGTCGCGAGCTCTTCCATTGATAGGTTGAACGCATCGCCTGTTGGCGAAAACCCAAGCGGCGAAAGCAAAACAATCGAACCACGTTCGATCGCAAAGCGTAATGCCTCAGCATCTATTTTACGAACTTGACCAGTATGCTGATAGTCGATGCCATCAATAATCCCGGTGGGGCGTGCCGTGACAAAGTTGCCTGAGAGCACGCGAATCTGCGCGTGCGACATTGGGGTATTGGGCAAACCCTGACTAAAGGCCGCCTCGATATCCAAGCGAATTTCACCTGCAGCCTCTTTTGCACATTCAAGGGCATTGGCATCCATAGGTGCCAGGCCGCGGTCAAACTGCTGTTCAAACCCCTTTAACCGCAGCTGCTCGTTGACCTGCGGGCGCGAGCCATGCACCAACACCAATTTAATCCCGAGCGCCGACAGCAATGACAGATCTTGTATTAAGGTATTGAGCACATTGGCCTGCACCAGTTCGCCCCCAAAAGCCACGACAAAGGTTTTACCTCTGAAGGCATGCACATAGGGGGCAACCTCGCGAAACCAGCGCACAAATTGAGCGGCAGCAAATTCAGGGGCTTCTTGGGCGGAGACGGTCTCTTGTTCGGGCGTGTCGGACATAGTGGTTTGAATTGAAAACCTCATACTGCTGTGAAAGAAGAAGATAAAAAATTATAATGCCGATGTGCCTGGATCAGAAAATATGTCTCAATCAACGCCTGACGCGGGGATAACGCTAACAATAACCCCTGAAAGCGTTGTCATTTCCCCACGCCAGCCCCCTCAGATCGTCTACCCCGAAGATCTCCCTGTCAGTGCGCGCAGGCTAGAGATCGCGCGGGCGATCGCCGAGCATCAGGTGATTATTGTTAGCGGCGAAACCGGTTCGGGCAAAACCACCCAGTTGCCCAAAATTTGCCTCGAGCTTGGGCGTGGCTTAAAAAAAATGATCGGCCATACTCAGCCGCGCAGAATCGCTGCGAGTTCGGTCGCTAAACGCATCGCTGACGAACTCAAAACCCCCTTGGGTGAGTGGGTCGGGTATCAGGTTCGGTTTCAAGATCGCAGTAGCGCACAAACCGCCATCAAGCTCATGACCGATGGCATTTTGCTTGCCGAATCACAGCGCGATCCCCTGCTGCGCCGCTATGACACCATCATTATCGATGAGGCGCACGAGCGCAGTTTAAATATTGATTTTTTGTTGGGCTATCTCAAGCAGCTGCTCCCACGCCGACCTGACCTTAAGCTCATCATCACGTCGGCGACGATTGATGCCACGCGATTTTCTCAGCACTTTGCTGACGCCAAAGGGCGTGCGGCGCCTGTCATTGAAGTCTCGGGTCGGCTTTACCCTGTTGATATTCGCTATCGCCCGGTCAACGACCCTGAACGCCTCGAGGCTGGCACCACCGCGCAGGCTCCTGCAGGGCAGTCTGAGCGCGGCTTAGCGCGCGACGAAGAACGCGATCTGATTAATGCCCTAGTCGAAGCGGTCGATGAGTGCGCGCATGTCGGGGCCGGTGACATTTTGGTGTTTTTGCCCGGCGAGCGTGAAATCCGTGAAGCGGCTGAAGCATTACGCAAGCACCATCCGCCGGGTACCCAAGTGTTGCCCCTTTATGCGCGCTTGTCGCAGGCCGAGCAAGAAGAAATCTTTACCCCTAAAAGTAGCGCTCGGCGCATTATTCTGGCCACCAACGTCGCTGAAACGTCTTTGACGGTGCCCGGGATTCGTTTCGTGATTGATACTGGGTTGGCGCGCGTCAAACGTTACTCATGGCGTAATAAGGTCGAGCAGCTACGCATCGAGCCCATCAGTCAAGCCTCGGCCAATCAACGCGCTGGGCGTTGCGGTCGTTTGGGCCCCGGGGTGTGTATTCGTTTGTATGACGAACCAAGCTTTAAAGAGCGCCCAGCGTTTACTGACCCCGAGATCTTGCGCTCGTCGCTTGCCGGTGTGATCTTGCGCATGAAGGCGCTGAAACTCGTCGAGATCGAAGAGTTTCCCTTTGTTGATCCACCCTCGGGCCGTGCGATTGCTGATGGTTACCACCTGCTGCAAGAGCTTGGCGCCATCGACCCCGACTCCAGCACCGACACCGGCCTGACGTCCACAGGCCAAGCTCTGGCAAAGTTGCCGGTCGACCCGCGCATTGGTCGCATGATTTTGGCCGCCCGCGAACAAAACTGCCTGACCGAGATGCTGATCATTGCGGCCGCGCTTTCGGTACAAGATCCGCGTGACCGGCCCATGCAAGCGCGCGAGGCGGCCGAACTCGCACATGCCAAGTTCGCCGACGACAAGTCTGAATTTCTTTCTTACGTGAAGTTGTGGCGTTGGTATCACGAACAAGTCGATCACAAAGCCTCACAGCGCAAGCTAGTGGCCCAATTGCGTCAGCAGTTTTTGTCACCGGTGCGACTGCGTGAGTGGCACGACATTCATCGGCAGCTGCTGGCGCTTGCGGGCGAGCAGGGCTGGCGCCTGAATCAAAGCGAAGCCACCTATGATCAGCTGCATTTGGCTTTGATGTCAGGTCTTCTTGGTAACCTTGGCTTGCAGTCTGAAGAAGCCGGGCACTTTATGGGCGCGCGAGACTTGCGCTTTTGGATTCACCCTGGGTCGCGACTAGTCAAAAAAGCAGGCAAATGGATCATGGCGGCCGAACTGGTCGATACCAGCAAGGTGTATGCGCGTTGCATTGCAAAAATTGATCCGACGTGGGTTGAAAAGGTTGGCAAGCATTTAATTAAACGCTCCTGGAGTGAGCCACGCTGGGAGAAAAAACTCGGACAAGTCGTTGCCAACGAAAAGGGCACGCTTTATGGGTTAAACGTCTATTCGGGGCGGCGCGTGCATTACGGCGCGATCGCGCCCACTGAAGCCCGAACGATTTTTATTTGGCAGGGCTTAGTGCCTGGCGAGATCGACAGCCCGCTGGCGTTCATCGCCCACAATCGCAAACTGATTGCGCAAATCGAGCGCCTTGAGCATCAAACTCGCCGCCCCGATATTTTGGTGGACGACAGTTTGATCCAAGCTTTTTACGACCGGCTATTACCGGCCAACATTCACCAGTTAAGTACGCTTGAACACTGGGTCAAGGGTTTACCAAAAGAACAGGTACAAGCACTCTTTTTAACCCGTGAAGCCCTGATGCGACACGAAGCTGCAGGCGTCACCACCAACGTATTTCCAAAGTTTTTTGACTGGCAGGGTACGCGCCTGACGCTCGACTATCACTTTGAGCCAGGCTCACCACGCGATGGCGTGACCTTGGCAGTACCCTTGTTTTTTTTGAATCAGCTCGAGGCTGACCGCTGCGAATGGCTAGTGCCCGGCATGCTCAAAGAAAAAGTGCACATGCTGCTTAAATCGCTGCCGCAAAAAATACGCCGGCATTGTGTGCCACTGCCTGACTATGCTGCGGGGTTTTACGAGCGCTGGTTTGAAAAGCTGGGCGCATCCGGGTGTTCGCTCACCGAGGCCATCAGTCAGGATATGTGGTTGCAGCTTAAGCTGCGCCCGGTGCCCACTGATTTCAAGCCCGAAACCTTACCCGCGCATCTGTTTATGTCATTTAAAGTGATCGACGAGCATGGTCGGATGCTGGGGGCAGGTCGCAATCTGGCGCAATTGAAGGCCGAGTTCGGCAAACAGGCGCAAGCTAATTTTCAACAACTGGCCACGCGTGATCTAGAGGTTGCCAGCGCCTTGTCGCAAGACGAGATTACTGACTGGAGCTTTGGCACCTTGCCCGAGCTTTTAGAAATTCGCCGAAAAAACAGCACGGTCGTGGGGTATCCAGCCTTGGTCGATCGGGGCACCACCTGCGCGCTTGACGTCTTTGACGACCCTCACGCGGCGAAGCTTGCGCACCAGCGTGGCTTGCGACGCTTGTTTAAAATCGCCTTACGCGATCAGGTTAAGTTTCTAGAAAAAAATCTTCATGACCTCACCAAGCTTGGGATGCTCTACCTCACACTGGGTACCCAAGAGCAGTTGCGCGACCAGGTGATTGATTGTGCGATTGAGCGCGCCTGCTTAAATGAGCCCTGGCCGCTTGACGCACAAACCTTTGAGACGCGTCGACTCGAGGGTAAGGCTAAGGTCGGTTTGTTAGCGCAAGAGGTTGCACGAACCGCGGGCGCGATACTCGAGGGCTGGATTGCGGCAGTCCGTAAGTTGCCGCAGGCAAAAGGCAACGTGGCGGCACACCAGGATATGCAAGCGCAATTGGCGCAATTGGTGTCAGCTGACTTCATTGCGCGCACCCCTGATGCGCAACTGACACATATTCCGCGCTATCTAAAAGCGGTGACTGCGCGCATTGACAAATTGCGCACCGACCCAGCGCGCGACGCACGTTTAATGGCAGAGATGGCGCCTTTACTTACGCAATATTCACGTACCCGTAGCACGCTAAAAGGCTCGCCAGATCAAGGGCTTGACGAGTTTCGCTGGCTACTCGAAGAACTACGCGTGGCCTTGTTTGCGCAAGAATTACGCACCCCGATGCCCGTTTCAGCTAAACGCCTGCAAAAGGCGTTTGATGCGATGCAGCGTTAAAAGTACGCAGTCGCGTCTTTTAAGAGTTTTTCACCGACAATGCCACTGAATGCGCGTCAAAGGATGGTCGACGCTCTGGTGCTAGCGGCGCCGTTGCCCGCCAAAGACCATCGTTAAAAACGGTTCGCCGCGCAGCATAATAGGTACAATCCCGGTATGGATAAAGCTGTTAAACCCCCTCCTTTCGTTCATTTACGGGTTCACTCCGAATTTTCGGTTGTGGATGGCATTTTACGGATTTCGGATCTGATCGAGCGCTCGGTCGCTCAGGGTCAGCCAGCGGTTGCGCTGACTGACCTGTCGAATGTGTTTGGTTTGATCAAGTTTTACAAGGCGGC
>CANKOW010000103.1 GCA_947484295.1 Alcaligenaceae bacterium
GCAAGTGATTTCATTTTTGTCAGTTTGAATGCGCAGCCGGCTTTTTGAGCAGGCACTCATGAGGTTATTTTTCACGGTGCTGGCATCAGCATTTTTAAATAGACCCGACGCCATCCGAGCTGGGGGCGGTTTGACGGGGCCGTCTGCCTTTGTGCTGCAACCGCTTAGCGGTAGGCTAGAAAAAAATATCAAAGAAACTAAGGCAAAGATACGCATACAAGTTCGCTGTTTGGTGATGCTAAGGGCAAGGGATCGGTCGGTGAGGCTTACGCCATCACTTCGCCTCCATTTACGTCCAGTGTAATCCCAGTAATAAAGGCAGAGTCGTCAGATGCCAAAAAGGCAATCGCTGCAGCGATATCTTGTGGCTCGGCATGACGTCTTAGCGGGATGCTCTCAAGCAGCGAGGCGCGTTCTTCTGGGGTTTTGCGAGATTCCCAACGCGCCTTGGTGCGCGGTGTCATGACCAAGCCGGGGCATACGCAATTGACAGTAATACCCTTGGGGCCATATTCAGCGGCGAGTTGACGCGTGAGCGCGCTAATCGCACCTTTCGATGCGGCATAGTTGGCGCCTGAGACCTTGCTGCTAAAGCGCCCCGCCTTTGACCCGACATTGACAATACGTCCCTTTCCAGCGGCGGTCATGAGCGGCAGAGCTTGGCGGCATGCCCAGACGCTGCCCATAATGTTTAGATCTAGCACCCGCTTCCAGTCGTCGTCTGATTGTTGCTCAAACAGGGCGGGGGTTTGTAACGAGCCGCCCGCATTGTTGACCAGAATATCCAAACGCTTGTCGGTTACATAGACTTGGGCGATCGCCTCTTTAATCGCTGCTGCATCCGACGAATCCATCAGCAACCCGTGGATCACGAGCCCCAGGGAGGTTGCCTCGCTAAGCGCCTCGGCCATCGCTGCCTCGTCGCGGCTTGTGATCCATACCTTGGCACCCTCAGAGGCGAGACGCAGGGCGCTGGCGCGTCCGATCCCTCTCGCACCGCCGTTAACAAATACGGTGCGATCTTTTAAGCGTGAGGTGATTAAAGCGGTCATGTTGATCTCGCTGGGTGTGAAAAATATGAGTCGCGCTAGTTGTTTCGGGTTGCTGCCGTCTTTCTGGCCGAGCGGGCCCGTCCAGAAAGACAGGACGCTCGGCCTGTGCAGTCAATTTATTACAGGTTTTGTCCGCCATCGACTGCAATGGTTTGCCCAGTCACCCACGACGCCAGATCACTGGCCAGAAAGGCGGCAACCGTTGCAATTTCTTCGGGGATCCCAAAACGCCCAGAGGGGATGCCAGCCAGAATACGCCCGTATAACTCGGGCTTATCGCGCTTGGCGATGTCCCAGGTGCCGCCCTCAAAAAAGATCGACCCCGGAGCAATGCAGTTGACGCGAATTTTTTTGCCAGCGTACGACAGCGCTTGTGTTTGGGTGTATTCAATTAAGGCGGCTTTGATGGCACCATAAGGCGGCGTACGTACGCTGGCCCCAAGGCCTGAAATCGACGAAATATGCAAAATGCTACCGCCGCGCGCCTCGAGGTAAGGCATCGCGGCGTGGCAGGCACGCACGGTTGCCATCAAATCGATTTGAACGCTGACGGCCCAGCCGGCCTCGTCATCGGTGCGTCCAAAGCCCGAGGCGTTGTTAACCAAAATGTCGATGCCGCCCAACGACTTAGCCGAGGCCTCTACCCACTGCTTAATGGCGTTGGCATCGCCCAAATCGCAGGGTGTCGCAAGCACTTTGTGACCGTGCTTCTTGATCGCAACCTCTGCTTCGCGCAACGGGCCTTCGGTTCTGGCACAAATTGAAACATCTGCACCGGCCTGTGCATAGGCGTCGGCAATCGCCAAGCCAATGCCGCGGCTGCCGCCAGCAATTAACGCGCGCTTTCCAGTTAAATCAATTTTCATTATTGTCTCCGTGAGGTGCCGCCGGTCAAGGCGCGGGGTAAAAGGTAGCTTGCATCGCGACTCAGCGCTTTTAATTAATATCGAGAGCTCATTCGTTGAGTGGTAATTCAATCATAAACGTAGTTGCCCAGCCAGGTTGCGCCGTAAGGTAAAGGCGACCTTTGTGCCTCTCAATAATATGCTGACTTAGCCATAACCCCAAGCCCATTCCGGCATATTTGGTTGAGCTCAGTAGATTAAAGATGGTTGCTTGCGCAGTCGGATCGATGCCGTTGCCGTTGTCAGCCACACTCAAGTACGCGCGATTGCCAGTCTTGCTGATGGTGATTTCAATGCATCGCTCGCGGTCTGTAATGCCTGAAAGAGCTTGAACCGCATTGTTTAAGAGATTTAAGAGTACCTGCTGAAATTCTTGCGGGTTCACATCGACGTGGTACCCGTGAGTGATAGGATAGTTTCGACGAATCGAAATATTTTCTTTTTTTGCTAAAGGTAAAAACAACTTTTCGAGCGATGACATGACGTTAATCAGGTCAACCCGTTGTGGCACCATCGTTGTGTTTGAAAATACCTGTCTGAGTGCGGTAATAATTTCGGAGGCTCGATCGTTATCAGCCAAGATCCTTGAAATGAGCTCTTGCTCGATCAGTGGATTTTTCACAACGCTTGAGAGCTCCATCTGCAGGCATTCAGCATTGAGTTGTATGGCGCACAGCGGCTGATTCAGTTCGTGTGCCAGTGCAGCTGACAGCGCCCCCACCTCAGCTGATTTTTTGGCGCTAATTAAGGATTGAATCAATTCGTCACGTTCAACGAGCAGTTGCTGAACTTGGTTTTTTTCTTCAATTTCGCTAGAGAGTGCGCTATCTTTTGAAGAGAGTGCCCCGATCATCTGCTGTCGCTCAGACATTTGCCGTTGCAAATAAAAAGTACCCACCCCAAAAAAAGTCAACAGCATTGTGCCTTGTGTGCCCCAACGCAAAAATCGTGACAGTACCTCTTCATTGAAAATGTTACTCACGTGGCTGAGATTGAGATTTAACGTTGTAAAGGTGCGGATCAGTGTCAACACAAGAGTGATCAAAATGAGGCCAAAAATAAACTTTAATATGACCGGGCCTTTCGAATGAATTAGGCGCGCGACCTCATAGCCCTGCCAAAGTAAGCAGATTGCAAACACTGTCGTGACAAAGACCACCCGATCGCCGAAGCCACCATGTTGCCGAATGGCTTCGTAGGTGATGCCTAATAACAGCAAAACACCCCAGGCTGCAATTAAGAGCGGGCGTTCAATAGGTTGGCGCCACGAGCGAAACAATAGCCCGCTAAAAATGTTGGTGCCAAGGATGCAGACATTGGCAGGGGTGAGCAGCGCCGGGTGTGCTGACGGTACCAGTGCAAAGATAAAAAATCCGCCAGCGTATAACCCAACCGAGAGCACCCAATAGCCATTGAGCGAAGCGCTGTTTTGCTTGTTGAAGAGCGGGGAGAAACTAAAGAGCAAGCCCAACGCCATCGTGCCAAATAGTACGAGAAACACTTGTTCAGCACTTTGCATATGCGATGCCTAAGGTTGAGACACAGACGTCGCGTCATTCAGTTCGATGGCAATCTCGCGAAAACGCGCTTCGGCCTGGCCAAAGGCAAATACAAGGTCAGGATCAAATTTCTTACCCGAGAGGCGGTAAATCTCTTCGCTGGCCGCCTCGTGCGTCCAGGTTTTTTTGTAGATGCGCTCGGTGGTTAGGGCGTCATAAACGTCAGCCAAGGCCATCAAGCGCGCCTCGAGCGGGATGTCGGTGCCCGCGAGGCCTCGTGGGTAGCCGCTGCCATCCCAGTTTTCGTGATGCCCGCCAGCAATTCTGGCGGCGATATTAAACAGTGAGGTGGGCATGTGATCGGCGCCAGCGGCCGCTACCAAAATGGTCTCGCCAAGCATCGCATGCGTGCGCATGATCACTGTCTCGTCAGCCGTGTGGCGGCTCGGTTTCAGTAAGATCTGATCTGGGATTCCGACTTTGCCGAGATCGTGCAACGGTGCGGCGGTGACGATTTTTTCAATCAGCTCATCCGAGAGCTGCTCGCGGTAGCGTTCAGCACGACTTAATACTTGCGCAAGGGTCTTGACGTAAAGCTTGGTGCGTTGGATGTGCAAGCCGGTTTCGTTATCGCGGGTTAAGGCGAGTTCGGTCATTGAGTCAATCATTTGCTCGCGTACGCGTTGCAAGATGAGCTGACTCATTTCTTGGTGCTCGGCTAATAACTCTCTGAGCTTTCTGCTGGTGTTTTCGTACTGCGACACGTCAGCGTAAGTGCGTACAACGTCACCAGAGGGCATCGGATGCGTTTGAACCTCGATGTAGCGACCGTTGGTATCTTTTCGTACGTAATTTCGCTTGACGTGCTCATCAACGTTAACGCCACGAGAAAAGATATAAGCCTTTGCCTCGGGTGCAACTCCATCAAGGTCCCTAAAATCACCTCGATCAATTTGATACTGTACGACTTCTGGCAGCGTCGGCTTGCTAGCGAGCAGCGAGGGCGGTAGGTTTAACAGATCGCAGGCTTGCATGTTAAACAGTTTGTAGCGATTGTCTTTGCCGATCACTGAAACACCTTGCGCGATAGACTGCAGGGTGCCGCTGAGTAACACTGTCGTTTCATTTAGCTCAGAATTGATTTTGGTCAATATCTGGAAAAAGACACCAAGCGTGATGATAATCATGCCGCCCGCTAACGCGAGGCGTGCCAGAGTGATGGCATCGAGGCCATGTCTGAAGAACAAGATATTTAGCACCACGATAATTGACGCAGTACTCACAGCGTACGCAGTGACTAAGGGCAAGCGAATGAAAAGTACTGGAATCGACGCAAACACCCACACCACGGAAAAAGCGTTCACAAACCATATTCCAAGGCAGGCGAGGGTTACGGTGAGTACTGGTATGAGGGCGTCAGCTAAAAATGCCCGGACGCGATAATGCAGTGACCATAGGTCTGCGAGAACAAACACGAACACCATGCTCGTCAGCGCGAGCGAGATATACGTATCGAGTCCTAACTGTTCAGGTAATAGCCGGACGACAGTAAATAAAAGTAATCCTACCGCGTAATACAGATCAATAATCTTATATGCGCGCAGCCACTGTACGTTCGTCTGAGCCGACGGGGTGTCACTCAATTTTGACGTTTCCGGTTTGAATCACTTTTGCCCAATACGTAGTTTCGTCAACCAACCATTTGCGCAGGTCTGCAGGCGAGCGCGGCAAGGCCTCAGAGCCTAAGTCGGCAAACTGTTTACGAATATCGGGTAGCGCGGCAATTTTTGCGATCTCGGCGTTTAATTTTGCAATGATCGCTTGTGGTGTTGCGCTAGGCGCCATCATCCCTTGAAAAGAGCCCGTCACGTAGCCGGGGATGCGTTCGGCAATCGTCGGAGTGTCAGGGATTGGGGCAAAGCGCTCGGGGCTCGCGACAGCAATCAACCGGTAATTGCCAGTTTTTGCCATGGGGTAGGTTGCCAAAAAACTGTTCATCGTCAGATCGATTTGCCCGCCGGCTAAGTCTGCAATGACTTGCGAGCCACCCTTATAGCCAATAAAGTTCAGCTGCAAATTTTCTTTTTGTGCCAACAACACACCCGCTAAGTGCGGTGCGGCTCCAAGAGGGGTGCCAAAATTCAGCGGAACAGCTTGGCTGCGCGCATAGGCGATGAGCTCGGCGAAGGTTTTGACCGGCAGCTTGTTTGCCACGACAAGGATGTGAGGAGAGTAGGCCAGAATCGCAACCGGGGTGAGTTCTTTAGCGGGCTCGTAGGTGAGGTTTTTCATCAGCGTGGGCGCCATGGTCAGTGCGCTCAGATCGACCACCAGCAAGGTGTAGCCATCGGGCTCAGATTTGGCCACGTACGAAGCGCCGATCTGAGCGTTACCCCCCACCTTGTTTTCAACCACAACGGGTTGACCCCAGTTTTCTGTTAACTTTTTACCGACGATGCGCGCCAAGATATCTGAGGCACCACCCGCTGCAAACGGTACGATCAGTCGAAGTGGTTTGTTCGGATAGGTTTGCTCTGGCGTTTGTGCGTGTGCTGCAACTGTAAAAAGCCCTAGTGCGAGCGCTGCGAGCCATCGCAGTGACTTGGACGATCGAATTGCAGTCATTAACGGCCTCCGGCCAACGGTGCGACGTGCAAACCGTGCACGCGGTGTTTTTGAATCAATTGTGCGACTAAGCCTGAGGCTTTGGCTTGTTCAAGAAAATCAAATAAGAATTGAGCCGCGATTGCATCGCCTTTGCGCGTACTGGCCCCTTGCTGCACCATCGTGAACTCACCCTCAACGATACGGGTGCCTGGGATTTTTTTAATGTCGACCTCAAGGCCAACGCGCAAACCTGCGAGTGCTTCGAGCTTGTCTTTTGTAAAGAGTTCGATCGTGGCATCAAAGCCCTCTGCCTCAAGCAGTTGCGCGTGTTTGATGTTGCGGTTCAGCCAAAGGCCGTAAGCGCTGCGCGCAGGCACCGCGATGCGAACCCCAGCGCGATCGACTTCAGAGGCGTGTTTGATTGCCGACGCTTCGGGCACGATATAGGTGGCTTGAATTTCAACATAGGCGGGGGTAAACGTCACTTTTGCGGCACGATCTGGATCGGCGCCAACAAAGCCGATGTCGCAAGTGTTGCTGCCTACGGCATCCACCAAGGCATCTTGGCTTTTAAACGGAATCAGTTGTAAGGGCACGCCGAGCTTTTGTGCGATGGCGCGGCAAAGATCGGGTGAGACCCCGTCAGGGTCGCCTTCGGGCGTTTTGCCGGTAATCAACAAAAAATTACCGGTGTAGACGCCTGCGCGTAGGGTGCCAGTTGATGCAAGGGATTTAAGGATGTCGGGTGTCAGCATTGTGATTTGATTTTTGTATTTTTGGTCAGGTTTACAATCGTTCAGTGTTTGTGTCACAAACTTTTGTAAGGGCATCATAAACGGTAATGCTGTTTAAAAAGCGTATTTATTTTGACAGGTAGGTTACTACTCGGCGAGTAAAAATAACATCATTCAACAGGGCGATGAGGGCACAGAAATTGAGTACACAGCAGCAGTTGATTGAGCAGCATGGGTTGGTGCCTCACCCCGAGGGGGGCTTTTATGCCGAAGTGCACCGCGCCAAGCAACGAGTGCAAACTGGCGCAGGGTCGCCAGAGCGTTCAGCCTACACCAGCATTCACTACCTGCTGGCAGGTGATGATTTCTCGGCCTGGCATCGCATTCAGTCTGACGAAACCTGGTTTTTTCACTCGGGTTGCGATTTGATCATTTACAGTTTTGTAGAAAATGGCCAATTACAAGCGCAGCGTTTAGGTGCTGACTCGGGCTGTTTTCAGCTAACAATCGCGGCGCGTACCTGGTTTGCCTCGCAGCCAGCCCAAGCTGAATCTTGCAGTTTTGTGAGTTGCGTTGTTGCGCCCGGTTTTGAGTTTGAAGATTTTGAGCTCGGTTCGCGCCCGATGTTGTTAGAGACCTATGGGCACAGCCCTGAAAGTCGGACAAAAATTGAAGCGTTTACACGTGAACGCAGCTAAATAATCCGCTAAATGCGTTACCGTTGGTTTAATTTTTCGCGCGGGAGCACCTTTTGAGTTCAATCCGTTATGCCCTTTGGTCCGCCGCTGCCGGCGCATTGATTCCGGTGATGGGCGTTTTGAACGCGCGCCTCGGGAAAACCCTTGGCGAGCCGCTGCATGCCCCAGTCGTGCTGTTTGGTGTGGGTTTTTTAGCTTGTTTACTGACCGCGATCTTGTTGACCGGTGCCCTGCCCAATTGGTCAAAACTAGGTGGGGCCAGACCCATCGATTTTGCCGGGGGCTTAATCGTGGCTTTTTATGTCATTAGCGTGACCTGGCTCGCACCTAGCTTTGGGATCGCAAATGTCGTCCTGTACGCGATGGTTGCTCAGATTGTTTTTTCTGGCTTTATCAACCACTTTGGCTTGTTCGAGTCGCTGGTGCAGCCGGTCAATGGGCTCAGAGCGTTTGGGATCGTGTTGCTACTGGCCGGTCTGGTCATCACCCAGATCGCTCAAGCTAAGGCGTCTTGACTGACTTGCCTGGCCACATCCGCTCAAAGACGCCATCACGCTTGAAAAGAAGATGCCCAAGAGCCGCGGCGACGTGACAAACAATCAAGGCAACGAGCACAAAGGCAAGCGTGCCGTGCAGTTCAAACAACTGTTTCGCTAACGCTGGGTCTTGCGTCACCCAAGGCATTGCTGGCAAGTGATAGCCCGCCACGGTAATGAGTGCAGGGTAAGCGGTCACCCCGGCCCAGCCCAAAAGCGGTACTGCGAAGAGCAAGGCATACAGCAGCCCGTGCATGGATTTGGCAACCAGAATGTGTATCGGTGTAAGGCTTGCAGGGTAGGCGGGTGCCGCCGTACGCAGCTTGAAAAAAAGGCGCAGCAGCATTAGCCATAAGACGGTAAAGCCTAACGCTTTGTGCAAGCCATAAAGAAGGTTGGTCTGATCATCCCAAAGGTTTGCACTGGCGCGCGCCGTCATCCAAAGACCCAGCACCAATAATATCGGGATGCAGAGCGCGACGAACCAATGCAGCAGACGTTGTGCGGGGCGGTAGGAAGTCATGCGGTCTCAATCCTCAATGTGGCTTCGCTTACTATACTCAAACATAGCTGTCACATTCAAACAAATTATTTCGAGACACTGTTTATTTCATGAATACTGACACACCTTTATTGTTTCGCCCAATGCCCCTTCGCGGCTTGACCTTACCTAACCGCTTGGTACTCGCGCCCATGATGCAGTATCGCGCTGAAAACGGCTTTGCATCCGACTGGCATCTGGCGCACTACGGTAAGTTTGCCTTGGGTGGTTTTGGCACGGTGATGACTGAAGTGGTCTCTGTTGAAGAGGCGGGGCGCATTACTCATGGTGACTTAGGCTTGTGGTCTGACGAATTTATTCCAGGCTTAAAGCGTGTGACGGATTTCGTTCACTCACAAGGTGCGCTAGCTGCGATTCAGATCGGCCATTCGGGGCGCAAAGGCTCAAGTCAACGCGTTTGGGAGGGCGGTGGCCCGCTCACCGCAGCCGATGCGGCACACGGCGAGGCACCCTGGACGCCTCGCGGCCCTTCGGATTTAGCTTATGGACCTGAGTTTCCGAAGCCACACGCACTAACGATCCCAGAGATTGAAGAACTGATCGTAAAGTTTGGCGAGGCCGTCGCGCGTGCTGATCGCGCAGGGTTTGACATCGTTGAAATCCACGGTGCCCATGGGTATTTGATTTCGAGTTTTTTGAGCCCCGTGACCAACAACCGCCAAGATGCCTATGGTGGTGATTTGAACAAGCGTATGAAATTTGCGTTAGATGTCACCTCTGAGATTCGCGCAAACTGGCCAAGCCACAAGCCGCTCTTTTTTAGAATCTCGATTGAAGATGGTGCCGGCAAAGAAGGCTGGAGTCTTGACGACTCGTTAGCGATTGCACCGCTCTTGGCTGAGCGTGGTGTTGACATCGTCGATTGCTCGTCGGGTGGTATCAACGGTTCGCCGACGGTGCAAAATTCAATTAAAGGCTTGGGCTATCAGGTGCCCTATGCCGAGCAAATTAAAACCGCGGCCAAGGTCCCGAGTATGGCGGTGGGGTTGATTTTGTATCCCCAGCAGGCTGAGGACATTGTGCAGTCGGGCCAGTCAGATCTGATCGCGGTAGGCCGTCAGGCACTGTACGACCCATTTTGGCCGCTACATGCTTTGCAGACCTTAGCGCCCGATGCCGAGTTTAAGCACTGGAATGAATCGTCGGGTTGGTGGTTGCAGCGCCGTGCGAACGCGTTGTCAAAATTTGGCTTGGCGCCCTCAGGCGATCCGCTTCCAAAATAAAAAATGCTACAAGAAGTGCGAGCAAATCAACGCAAAGGCGGTGCAGTTTTGCTCACACTATCGGTCATCGATTGTTTACGGTCGTCATGCTGTAGAGGTGCAGCGCGGCGTGTTACCGCGTCGCATTCAACGGCATTTAATCGGTGAGCTTGATGCCTGAAGCCTTAACCAAGGCGCCCCACTTGGCGTAATCTGCTTTGACAAACTCGGCAAACGACTCCGAGGTGCCGCCGCCCGCAGAGACACCGCCTGCTTTGAACTTCTCGATGAGGTCAGGCGATTGCAGTACGCGGTTCGTTTCTTTGTTTAACAGAGCGATCACGTTTGCTGGGGTGCCGGCGGGGGCAAACATCCCCATCCAAATGTTGAAATCCATCCCTTTTGCGCCGCTTTCATCCAGCGTTGGGATATCAGGGAAGTCAACCGAGCGTTTGGCCGTTGTGACGGCTACCCCAGTGAGCCTGCCGCTTTTCATGAGTGGGACCAGCGAAGTGAGCGTGCCGATATACACATCGACCTGACCACCCATGACGTCGGTGATGGCGGGCGATGCACCCTTATAGGGCACTTGCAGCAAATTGATGTTGGTACGTTTTTTAAAATCTTCGCCAACCAAATGGCCAAGCGTACCTGCACCGGCCGTTGACCACTTCAAGCCCTCAGGTGTTTTGCCCTTTGCGATTAAGTCTTGCGGAGTTTTAATGCTTGAGTTGGCTGCGCTACCAACGGCTGCGGGGGTGGTTGAGAGTTGCACCACTGGTGTAAAGCTCTTCACGCTGTCATACGAAAGATTGGTGTACAGCCAAGGGCCGAGCATCATATTGTCTGTTTGACCCATCACTAGGGTGTAACCATCTGCCGGTGCTTTTGACGCCGCTTCGATGGCGAGGTTTCCGCCGGCGCCCGGACGGTTTTCAAGCACGATCTGCCAGCCAGTCAGTTCGCCGAGTTTCGTGCCCACCATACGTGAGACGAAGTCGGTTCCACCACCTGGGGGGAAGGGGATCAAAATCTTGATGGGCTTGTCAGGATAAGCCTGTGCAGCGGCAGCGAACGAAACCGTTGCTAGCGCTGTGGTCAGGGCGAGTTGCGCTAGGCGCGTAAGAGTATTCATCGGTTTGCTCCGAGTGCTATGGGTGTAAGGGACAAAAAGTCAGGGTAAACAGAAATTGCTATTATCAATTCTAGGCGATAGACTCGCTAAGTGCGTGGATTGCATGGCTAAATAAAAATTAGCTATATTTTTTGTTGTGCAAACTCGCAGTCGCTAATTTGTTGAGTTGTCGCTTGAGTTTTTGTGTTGGTTAGCCAAGGGCCCGAGTGCTCAGGTTGAGGGTCGATTTTTAGTTTTAGTGAATGTTAGCCAACAAATTGGTCATTTTAATCGGCGGTTGCTTAATAGGCGGTTGCTTTTATCAGGCATGTTTTTTGCTTGGTCATCCTAAGCTTAAATAGAAGAAGCGTTCTTAATCACAAGGGGTTATCTATGAATTTCAATCGTCGCGATATGCTGAAAGGCGCCGCCGGCTTGAGTCTCGCCGCTACCGGCGTGATTGGGGCACCAGCATTTTCACAAGCCTCAAACCGAGTGCTTAAATTTGTGCCACAGGCCAA
>CANKOW010000104.1 GCA_947484295.1 Alcaligenaceae bacterium
GACTTAGTCGACCAAGGCGTCTAACGCTTTCTGGTAGCGATTGGCGTGTGAACGCTCGGCTTTCGCGAGTGTTTCAAACCAATCAGCGATTTCGTCAAAGCCTTCAGCGCGAGCTGTTTTGGCCATGCCGGGGTACATGTCGGTGTACTCATGGGTCTCGCCATGAACAGCCGAAGCCAAGTTGTTACGGCTTGAACCCATTGGCAAACCTGTTGCTGGATCACCAGACGCCTCTAAAAACTCGAGGTGGCCATGGGCATGACCGGTCTCGCCTTCGGCGGTTGAGCGGAACAATGCGGCAACGTCGGGTTGACCTTCAACGTCAGCCTTGTTTGCGAAATACAAATAACGGCGATTTGCCTGTGATTCGCCTGCGAATGCGTCTTTCAGGCACTGTTCTGTTTTAGAACCTTTGAGCTGGGCCATATAGCCTCCTGACTATTTAAACTAAGGAAATTGGAGCATCAGCTGCACAGATCGCTTTCAAACCGCGTCTGCACTCGACCTCTCTGCAAGTGTAAGCGGGGTTTATGACGAAGTGAAGTAAATTTTGCAACTTTCAGAGCTAAGGCTATTGCGCAACTGTAAGGTCTTTGCCAGATTTCGCAGAAAGCCTTGGCCCTTAGGCCGGGGAGGCTGTCAAGATTCAGCGGCCTTTTTATGCGCTGCCAAGGCCATCAACCTGCGGTCTCGCCAAAGTCGACGCGCCAGAAGCTGGTCTTTTGGCAAAATCGCCCGCCGAGCGGCTTCTAGTTTGGCAATAATTTCTTCAGACCAGTGGTCCGTTGAAGTTTGCTCGGTTGACATCGCCTGGTACATCTCGTCAAACCGATGTGCGTAGTCTGCCAAACCATCGGGGGCGTTTAAATCGATGGTCTCAAAGGGGCCCATGAACGACCAACGCAAGCCTAAGCCTTCACGGATCGTGACATCTAAGCCGTCCGCATCCACATAACCCTGCTCAACCAACTTGAACGCCTCGCGCAGCAAAGCACCCTGTAGGCGATTCAGGATAAAACCGCGCAGTTCGCGATGAATTTTGACGGGTTTTTGACCGACGCTTTCCATGACATCCCAGGTTTTTTGCACGATTGCGGCATCAGTCCAGGGTGCCCCGCAGATTTCAACCACTGGGATCAAGTACGGGGGGTTTACTGGGTGTGCGATCAAACAGCGCGAGCGGCCGGCTAAGTTTTCAGTAAAGGCCGAGGCTGGGATACTGGAAGTTGAGCTTGCCAAAACGGTTGTTGGCGCAGCGAGCTTATCCATTTTGGCAAAAATTTCGATCTTCATCTCAACGCGCTCGGGCAAATTCTCTTGCACGTAATCAACGTCTTGTAAAACCTCTTCAAGCGTGTCGCTTGCGCTGATGCGTGCGATCAAGCCCTTTGGGTCTGTGATCAACCCTGCCGCCTCAAGATCAGCCACCTGTTCTTCAATCAGCCTGAACGCCAAGGTGACCGCCTTAGGGTCGCCGTCCCACATTTTGACCTCATGACCGCCACGTGCAAAAACAATGGCCCATGCCTGACCAATCAACCCTGAACCCACGACTGCGATTTTCATTTTTTCTCCTTTGAAACCTCGCCCCTGAAGAGAACATGCTACATGCCCTCGACAGCTAGCGCGATTATTTTTTAGTAGGAATAGTGTAGTGCCGAATTGGTTGTCAGACAGATGGTCAAGTTAAGCGTTGGGTACGATGCCGAGTTGAGCGTTGGGTACGTTGCCGAGTCAGGCTGTGGCGATGTTGCCAACCAGGTCGTCAAATTACCTTGCGCTGCGCGGCGGCTAGGCGGACTGTTTGCAAATGAATCTCAACGATCTGGTTCACGTCGGTGCTGTACCCGCCAGCCATCATGATTGCCATTGGGCAGCGTTGACTCTTTGCATACTGCATCACCATCAGATCACGAGTGGCCATACCCGATTTCGTCACCTTCAGGCGTCCTAAGCGATCAGATTCGTGGGGATCGGCGCCTGCAAGATAGAGCACAAACTGGGGCTCAAAGCGGGCTTTGACCTGCGCCAACGCCGCAGCCAGTGCCTCAAGGTATGGCTCGTCGTCGCAGCCATCGGGCAAGGGCACATCTAGCGAGCTCTGTTGCTTATTAAACGGGTAATTGCGCGCACCATGAAGCGATAACGTAAAGATAGTCGGATCGTCTTGAAAGATCGATGCTGTACCGTCACCCTGATGCACATCCAGATCAATGATCGCGATACTCGCTTTTGGATTGCTGCTTTTCTGCAAAACCTTCGCAGCAATCGCGGCATCATTAAATACACAAAAGCCGCTGCCACGCTCGCGATACGCATGGTGCGTGCCGCCGGCAAGATTCACAGAAATGCCGTCAACGCCTGCAGCCTCGCAGGCCGCGAGTGTGGCCCCGACCGAGCGGCGCGAGCGCTCGACCATTTCGAGGCTCCAGGGGAAACCAATCTCGCGTTGCTCTTTTGGTGTAAGTTCGCCTCGGATGACGGACTGCAGATAGCGCGGAGAGTGCGCGAGCAAGATCTGAGTATCAGTCGCTGCGGGGGCTTCGTTCAACTCAATATTGCTTTCAGCACTCACCGCGTCGCGCAAGAGTCGGTACTTGGACATCGGGAAGCGGTGCCCAACAGGTAACGGTAAAACGAAATGATCGGAGTAAAAGGCTTTCACGGTGGCCTAGTTTGCCAAATATCGTGGTAACTTCTATTTAACCACTCGGTCGATGCTTATCGAAATAAGCCTCACCACGTTTAGCAAATTTCAGGCAGAATACAAAAAGTACTAAAAATTAGGTCGCCATCGATGCGATTTAAATACGAGACCACAAGGAGACCTTCATGACTAGTTCTAAAAGCTATAGCAGTTTGACCCTGATCGCCGCAGCGCTTTTGTTAGCGAGCCCAGTCGCCAGTGCGCAACAAACCATCAAACTTGGTATGACAACCGCGCTCACTGGGCCGTTCAATGAGTTTGGTGAAGGCAATCGCCGTGGTGTCGTGCTGGCCATTGACGAATGGAATAAAAAAGGTGGCATCAACGGCAGAAAAATTGAACTCGCCGAAGCCATGGATGATCAGTTAGTGCCAGACAAAGCTGTGCAAAATATGCGCCGCATTCTTGATAATAAAGACATCGTCGCCATTATCGCGCCAGCCGGTAGTGGCCCTTCACTCGCCACCATGGACATGCTCGAAGCCGACGGTCGTCCGACTTGTAATCCCCTCGCGCAATCACCTTCTGTGATTTATCCAAAAGGTAAAGAGCAACCACCACGTAAAAACGTTGTGTCGATGGCGATCACCAACGAATCTGAAGCCAATCGCCTAGGTCAAATTTTAGGCAAACAGTACAAAAATATCGGTGTCATTCATGAAAGCACCGCCTATGGCGTCACAGGTGCCGAGCTTGTCAAAAAATCAATCGCAGCCACCAATCCTACTGCGAAGGTTCAGATCGAGTCCTATAACCAACGCAGCCAAGACATGACCTCGCAGGTCGCACGTCTGCAACGCAGCCAGGTCGACGCAATCTTAGTCGTAGGCTTAGGCGCTGACTTTGCTGTGATTCGTAAAAACATGAGCCGGGCAAACGTTAAAGTGCCGCTGTTTGGCTCAACCGGTGCCGTGACTGCCCCATATCTTGAAGGCGCGGGTGATCTCGCAATTGGTACCCGTTCGGTCAGCCCTGATGCCTTTGGCAAAAGACCCTTATCTGCCTATGCACAAAACTTTGTCGACCAGTACCGCGCCGCGCATGGAACAGATCGCTGGTATGGTTCAGACGCCGCAAACCCGCAAATCTCAATGGCGGCCATCGTCGGCAATGCCTATGACTGTGCGGTCGTGCTACTTGATGCAATCAGACGCGCAGGCTCGACAGAGCCAGCCGCGGTGATTGCAGCACTCAATCAAACCAAAGGGCTTGCTGGCATAGCAGTTCCATCCATCACCCTAACTGCCCAGATACACGAAGCCTTTAAGCCCGAGGATCTAGGTTTATTTGAGATCAACAAATCGGCCGCAGGGGCTCTGTACCTCAAGCCTGTTGTTGAGTAAATACGCGCCCCAAACCAGTCATTGAGTCAACACGCACCCCCACGGGGGTGATCTCAACGTTTGCAGGGTGTCCCTCAGCATGGATTTTTTTCTCTCTTTAGTGATTGCAGGGGCGTGCGTCGGCTCAGTCTACGCACTCGTTGCCGTTGGCCTCAATTTAACGTTCTGGACCACCAAAACGCTTAATTTTGGTCAAGGTGCAGTCATGATGCTGTGCGCGATATCCACTGCACTACTCACAGCGCAAGGGCTCAGCAATGGCGTTGCCATCATTGCAGGTGTGGCCATCGTCGCCTTGGTTGGCGTCATCGTTGAACGCATCGCGGTGCGCCCTGCCCTCAAGACTGCTGGCAGCATGGGTTGGGTGATTGCTACGCTGGGGTTTGGAATTTTGCTTCAAGGCATCACTTCAAAGTTTTTTGGCTCGCAAGCTATTCCGTTTCCTGAAGTGCTATTCACGGTTCAAGACGTAATCAATATTGGTGGCCAAAATATTTCTTTGCAGTACGTATCGATTTTTGTTGTCTCAATCTTGATTATTGTGGTGTTAGAGGCCCTCACCCGCTACACCGTTTTAGGCACCGCGATTCGGGGCACCGCTCAGGACATGGAGCTTGCCATTGTGCAAGGTCTACCCGTCAATCTGATTGTCTCTGGCTCGTTCGTTTTATCGAGCATCATGGCGGGTATCGCTGGCATCCTCACCGCACAAATTAGTGGCACCGTAGACCCCGCCTTTGGGTTTGAGTTAGTACTCATGGGCTTTGTCGCTGCAGTGCTCGGTGGAATGGGTAGCTCAGCAGGCGCCCTGATAGGCGGCATCATCGTTGGCATCATCGGTAAATTAGTTGGGGGCTATATCTCTACTGCCGCAGAACATGGTATCGCCTTTGCGCTTTTAATTATGATGCTGGCCTTACGACCTGAAGGTTTTTTTGGGCGCGCTGAGGTGACCAAAGCATGAACGCAATGCGTATATTTTTAACAAAACTAGCGACTCATCCCCTCGCGCTGCTTGTGCTGTTTGTCGTCGTCTTTTTTGGTGCACCCTACTTGCGCGGCGCGACATTGCAAATTCTTAGCTTTGCGCTCGTCTCGATTCTGTTTACACAAAGCATTAACGTGTTGACGGGGATGGCTGGGCAGATTTCATTAGGGCACGCCGCATTTTTTGGAATTGGAGCGTATGGCAGTGCAATTATCGCTAAAACCTTTGGTTTGAATCTATTTCTAACGATACCTGTTGCCGCAGTGGTTTCGAGTCTTATCGCCTATTTGCTGTCGTACCCTGCCGGACGCGTCAAAGAAGTGTATTTGGCGATGATGACTTTAGGCTTTGGTCAAATTTTTCTAGAGGTTGCTCGCGAATGGACGGACCTGACTGGAGGCGTGATGGGGTTAAGCGGCGTGCCTTCTGCAGGCTTAGGCACGCTGATCATCTTGGGCCACAAATTCAGCACGATCGATTACTTTCGCGTGCTGCTATTGATCACGGCCTGCTCAATGATTTTTATCAGAAACTTTTCACAGAGTCGGTTGGGGCGCTCGCTCTTCGTCATGCACTACAGTGAACTCGCAGCCGGCAGCGTTGGGATCGCTCGCCGACAAACCAAACAACTCGCTTATGCGCTGAGTGGCTTGCTCGCTGGGATTTCTGGTGGCTTTTACGCGCATCTTGTTGGTTACTTAGGCCCTGAAAGTTTTGCCATTTCACGTTCGATTGAAGTCTTGGTGGTGGCGATTGTCGGCGGCCTTTGGTCAAGTGCCGGTCAAGTTATCAGCGCGGTTTTCTTCACCTTCTTGCCTGAGCAATTACAACTATTCGCTGAATATCAATTCATCGCTTATGGCCTGATTCTAACGTTCACCTTGATTCTTTTTCGGCAAGGAATCGGAGGCTTGCTGTTTTTGCCCCCTCGCTTTATCCGACAAGCTTGGCTGACGACGGCCGTTGAACAACAGCGTCAGGCTACCGCAGCAAACAGCAAAACGAATGAGCCCCAATTTTTAAAAATTCAATCGGTATCCGCCGACATTAAGGTGCGGGAGATCACCATGCGGTTCGGTGGCCTCGTCGCGCTCAACTCGGTATCACTCGATATTCAGGCTGGTCACATTACGGCGCTCGTGGGCCCAAACGGCTCTGGCAAAAGCACACTGGTCAATATCATCGCAGGCGTATTTCCACCGACCTCTGGTCAGGTGTTCTTGCAGGGCATAGATGTCACGGCCCAAGCCGATGTGGAGATGGCCAAGAAGGGTGTCGTGCGAACGTTTCAAGATCCGCGCCTAGTGCCTCATTTCACCGTCCGCGAAAACATCATGTTGGGCGCGCACGCCATGATGCACTACACCTGGCTTGAAGCGGGCTTGTCGATGCCACGCGTGCGTCTGCAAGAGGCCCAAGCTCTAGAGCAATGCAACGAGGTTTTGCAGTTGCTGGACATCGAGGCCGTTGCAGATCAAGCGGTTGAAAGCCTGCCCTACGGCTACCGTCGGATGACTGAGCTTGGCAGAGCGATCTTGGCTCGGCCAAAAATTATCTTGCTCGATGAGCCCGCAGCTGGATTGTCTGATCTTGAGATGACCAGACTTGCCGAAATTCTAGTCAAACTCAAACATCTGGGCATCACGGTTTTATTGATTGAGCATCACATGGACTTTTTAACCGGTCTAGTCGACGAAGTTGTTGTTCTCGATAGTGGCTCGATTATCTTCAAAGGTGACATGCTCGGGATGCGGCAAGACCCGAAGGTGATCGCGGCTTATCTTGGGGACGATGAGGTGCAGCATGCTTGAGATCACTGATTTATCCGTCAGCTACGGCGCCATCAAAGCCGTTAAAAACTTTTCGGGTGGTGCAAAGGACGGTTTGATTACTGCAATTCTTGGGGCGAATGGTGCAGGTAAGTCCTCTTTGCTTCGTGCGATTTCGGGCTTAAATCTGATTACCTCAGGCTCGATCAAGCTCGACGGCACAGATATCACGCGCTTAGTCGCACACGAGCGCTCTCGCTTAGGCATCGCCCATGCGATGGAAGGTCGCCGTCTGTTTCGTCATTTAACCGTCGAAGAAAATCTGCGGCTGGCTTGGCGCTTCGGAACACGGCGGGTGCTGCTAAAACCCGCCCTCGATGATGTGTACGCTCGCTTTCCGATCTTGGCAGAAAAAGCAAAAATACACGCAGGCTTGTTAAGCGGCGGGCAGCAACAAATGATGATCTTGTCATGTGCCACGATTCGCTCGCCACGCGTATTGTTGTTAGATGAGCCGTCGCTTGGCCTTGCGCCTTTAATTACGACTCAAATCTATCAATTCATTAGCGACTTTGCTAAGAGCTCGAACGTCGCCATTATGCTGAGCGAGCAAATGGCAGCCATTGCACTCAAGGTGTCAACTGACGTATGTGTGTTGCGCCAAGGCACCTCAGTGTTTTCGGGCAGCAAGCAAAGTTTGATCGAACAAGGCCGCGCAGGCGACCTGTCGTCGATGTATTTGTAGCCTTGGTCATTGGAAAGCCAGCCTCGCTCAAACGTCAGCGCAAGTTGTAGGTCTTAGCCAACTCAACTCTGCCACTGACGCCTTCGCTTTTCATGACTAGATCGACCAGTCACGAGGCCAGGTCTTTCATGCGGCGATACCCTTTTCTTTTGACTCTCCGTAAGGCGGCGAATAAATCACCAACACTCGCACCGGTTCTTCGCTAATGCGCGTGAACGCATGCACTTCGTTCGCCGGAAAAAAACACGAATCTCCTGGGCCCAGTTCACACGTCTCACCGCCCACTTCAGCCCGTGCGCGACCCGAAAGCATGTAGCAAACCTGCTCGATCCCGGGATGACGATGTGGCAACGCGCCACCGCCATCACCGGCAAGTTTGCCGCCCACCACGCCTAACAACACCTCAAGATGCTTAGCCCCCACGGTCTCGGGTCCGATCAAACGACGGTTGACCGTGTCGCCATGGTTGGCAGGGCTATAGGGGGTGACATCTGCTTCTTTAACAAAATATCGACTCTTGGTCATACTGATCTCTCTCAAAAAAATTAAAAAATGAGTCCGTGACTTTGCCTGAAAAAAATGTGCTTTAGCGCCTCAAGAATCCCGCATAGTTTTGGGCTGCCACCTCGTCACATTTTTTTCTGTACACATCCAACCCAGCAACATACGGCGTAAATACGCGAGGCTTGCCTGGCACATTTGCGCCAACATACCAAGAGTTCGCCAGAGGGTAGAGTGTCGAGTCTCCCACGTCGTTGACATGCTGAGTCCAATGCGCTTGAGCACTCGGATCTGCATCGATCTCATGTAGCCGCTGCGATCGTATCTGTTCGATACAATCCGCGATCCAGTCGACATGCTGTTCAATCGCACACACCATATTCGTTTTTACAGAGGGGCTTCCTGGCCCGGTCACAATAAACATATTCGGAAACCCAGCCGTCATGATACCCAGATAGGTTGCTGGACCGTCTGCCCACTGTGTTTTGAGCTCAACACCCTGCTTGCCTCGAATATCAATCTCAAAGAGCGCGCCGGTCATCGCATCGAATCCCGTTGCAAAAACAATCGCATCCAAGGCGAAACTCTCGTTTTCAGTTTTTAGCCCTTCAGGTTCAATCTGCTGTATCGGTGCTTTCTGGACATTCACCAGCCGTACGTTATTGCGGTTGTAGCTTTCAAAATATCCTGTGTCTACACATAAACGCTTTGTCCCGATGTAGTGATCATTTGGACATAAGTCTTCAGCCGTTTGCGGATCTTTTACGATTTGTCGAATTTTTTGTCGAACAAATTCGCCGGCAGTTTCATTTGCCTCTTTACTGACCAAAAGATCGGTATAGGTATAAAGAAAGCTAATCGCACCGCCCTTCGCCCATTTGGTCTCGTACGTTTCTTGGCGTTCCTGCGCTGAAACCTCAAAAGCCTTCTTGGTTGGCTTAGGATGCCCCCCAATACAAAATGGCGTCAACTGCGCCTCTGCTCGGTGTTCGACGTAATTCGCTTGGTGAGCTTGATGCACCGCGGCATCAAGAGCCCTGTTATGTGCTGGGACCACAAAATTGGCATGGCGTTGAAACACATACAGCTGCTTAGCCTCTTTAGCGATCAGCGGGATCATTTGCACCGCTGAAGAGCCAGTACCAATCACGCCAACCCTTTGCCCCGTAAAGTCAACACCTTGCTCCGGCCATAATCCGCTGTGGTGCCACTTCCCTTTGAAGCGATCGATTCCCGGAATCTCGGGGAGCTTTGCCGTCGAGAGGCAACCGGTTGCCATGACACAAAAAGGCGCCTCGACAACATCACCACGCTGCGTTGACATTTTCCATAAGCAGCGCTCACTATCGTAATGTGCAGACGATATCCTCTGATTCAGCTCAATATCTTTACGCAAGTCAAACCGATCCGCCACGTGGTTCAGATACTTCAAAATAACGGGCTGCTCAGCGTAACGCTCTGGCCAAACCCAATCTTGCTGAAGGTCTTCGTCAAACGAATACGAGTATTCAAGACTCTCAACATCGCATCGCGCACCTGGATATTTATTCCAAAACCAAGTACCTCCGACATTTGAGCCCGCTTCAAACACCCGAACACGCAGGCCGAGCGCACGCAACCTTTTAAGCATGTAGAGCCCCGCGAAGCCCGCCCCAACCACAACCGCGTCATAGCGTTGCGTATTTGTTACTTCGGTTGGAACATCCTTCATTTGTGTAGCATTCGACATGACTTTGTTTTCCATCCAGAGCAAAAGGGTTGATTTTTACTGCTGCGCAATATTTGCCTTTTTAACGACACGGCCCCACTTTTCAATGTCCTGTGCAAGCTGCGTCTTGAACTGCTCAGGCGTCGTGGCTAAAGGCTCCATACCAATAGAGAGAATTCTCGCAATCACAGCGGGCTCTTTTAAAATCACAGTGATGTCTGCACTAATTTTGGCAACAATCTCGGTTGACATATTGGCTGGCCCAAGCAAACCAACCCAAGGACTGACGCCAAACTGCGGGTAACCTAACTCAGAGATTGTCGGCAAATTAGGCAAGCGCTGAGACCGTGCGGCACTCGTTACAGCCAACGCTTTTAGACTGCCACTGTCAACCTGCTGCGCAATCGAAGGAACACTCGCAACAACAGTCGACACGTGATTGCCAAGTAAGTCTGTCAGTGCGGGCGCGGCGCCCTTGTACGGAACATGCTCTAACTTCATATCAGTCGCCTGATTAATCATTTCGCCAATCAAATGATTCAAAGAGCCCGTTCCAGCTGAGCCAAACGTCAGCCCGGGTTTAGATTGAGCCAGCTTCACCAGCGCCGGAAAATCAGATACTCCCAACTGATTATTTGTTGCGATTAAAAAGGCCACCGAGCCGATCGTTGAAATCGGCGTAAAGTCTTTAATTGGGTCATAAGGCAAAGACTTGTACAGGCTAGCGTTGATCGCTTGAGGGCCATCACTTGACATCAAAAGGGTATACCCGTCATTCGGGGCTGTCGCGACAAATTGCGCTCCGATGATTCCGCCCGCGCCCGCTTTATTTTCAACAAAAACTGAACGACCCCAACGTTGCGACAATTTTTCAGCAAACAATCGCGCCAACAAATCTGTCGCGCCTCCTGTCGTTTGCGGCACAATCATCCTCACATCTCTTTGTGGATATTGTTGAGCAACCGATACTGAAGCGACACAAAACAACGCAGCGGCAGCCAAGCCGACCTTAAGCATCTTCATTGAATTCCCCTTGTTTGGTAAAACGCCGCCCTGTTTTGAGATTTTTAATGGCGCGCTTCGATCAGCGTCTAAGCGCTAACCTTAACGCTATGCTACAAGTATTTATTAGAATTTTCTAGCTTATGTGCGGTTATCATGAGCAAAATATTACAAAGCGTCCACACAAGCGGTGCGTCAATCTGGAGATCCACATGAAAGTCTATGAAGCCGTCACGGTTGGTTTGGTTGCTGAGGGATGCAAAACACTCTTTGGCCTGATGGGCGATGGCAATATGTCGCTGTGGGGGGCCTTAGGGCGTCAGGGAAAAATAGATATCGTCTCTTCTTTTAATGAGGCCGGTGCCGTCTCGATGGCCGATGGCTACTCGCGCACAACGGACCAAGTTGGCCTGTGCACCATTACCTGTGGCCCTGGTCTTACGCAAGTTGGTACATCTCTGAGCATTGCCGTGCGCAACCGCTCGCAGATGGTCTTAATTACTGGGCAAATTGCTGCAGGTGCAAAAAA
>CANKOW010000105.1 GCA_947484295.1 Alcaligenaceae bacterium
GCGCAAATCCAGCGAGAACGCAAGGCTTACTACGACATCCTTGAGCGCACACAAAAAACCTCGCTCGACGTGACCGAGTGGTTGACGTGGTTTCTGCATACGCTACATCAGGCGGTCAACCAGGCACAACTCACGATGAGTGCGGTGCTGGAAAAGACGCAATTTTGGCAACGCTGGGCCACAACACCACTGAACGAGCGACAAGTAAAGTTGCTCAACCGTCTGCTCGACGGCTTTGACGGCAAGCTCACCAGTACCAAGTGGGCCGCCATCGCTAAATGCTCACCCGATACCGCCTTGCGCGACATCACCGAGCTGTTGACACGCGGCGTGTTGCGCAAAGCCAATGCAGGTGGGCGCAGTACTAGCTATGAGTTGAATAACTTGCACGAATGAGCGAGAGCAAAAAAAATCATCCTCGAACGGATGGTCTTGCGCGGTATGGTGGAGCAGGGCGTGCTGATATCAAAACGCCAAGCGCAAGCCAACACTGCCGCCGTAAAGCGTCTGCCCCGATCTGGCTTCACCCGATACACCCGCATAGGCATAAGTATTATCAGCAATTTTGACTGTGCCATACAACCCCACTTGTACAAAGGTAGAGCCTGCGGTCGCTGTCGTGACACTGCTTGAATAACCACCCAGCGTGGTGTTGAGCGTTGGGTTTAATAAGCCTGAGGTATCAGCACCCACGGCAATGTTGGCACGATAGGTGTACTCATCTTTAAATGGATCTTTATTGAGCGACCCAGCTGCAACACCAATCACGCCTCGCACCGCACTGCCGCTAAAGCGAGCGATATTCAGTGCTGCAACACCGCTGCCTTCGTCATACGAATTTTGACCCACGTACTGATAGCTTAGGCTTGCGTAGGGTGTGACACGTAGCTCGGTGTACTCGAAACCTCGGCTAAGCCCCACGCTCACCAGCGCATCATTGCCCAGCACCGCTTTGCTGCTGAAGCCACCTGTATAGCCGGTTGGATCGTTGCGCGACAGCTTGGTTGAACTCAACCCCACGCTTGCCATACCATCCAACACATAGTCTTGCAGCACAGACATTTTGCCGTAGGCAAAGAGTGAGCCTTGCTGGATTGTGCTGTTGCCACCATTGGCCGAGACGGACGTGTTGGATAACGCGATGCCGCCGCCTAGTTTTAAACCGAGCTCTGCGTTTGAATAGGCATCCACACCCGTGACGATTTGGTACAGATTACTGTTGAACCCGTTACCAGCGCTGTTGCTTGCGCGCTCAGCGCGTTGATACGCAATCTCACCCCACGCTCTGCCGTCTGCCACTGCAGCACTCGTCACGTTGACGGTGTTCGGGTTAACCGCTGGGTTTGTGCTCATGCTTGTAGTGGGCAGCCCCGAGGGGTTTGTTGCGCTGATACCGCCTGTTAACAGTGAGTTGTTCAGTGCAGGATTGAGCTGGCTAGGCGCCATCGGATAGTCACCCAAGCGTGCTAAAACCGATTGCTGCACGCGTTGCGTCGTTTGGGGCAGGGCGGCGACCGAGGCTGCGTGGATTTCACCTGCGAGTGCCTGCGCGAAGGTAGGCAAGTTTGCTGCGGTTTGACCCGCTACAGCGTAGAGCAGCGAGTCTTGCGCTGACGACGCCGTGCCTGCTTGATTCACACCTAACAACTGATCTAAAACACCAGTAACTGCCTTGGCGTTGGTAGTACTTGAGTTTAAAGTCGTGCTGTACGAAGTCGGCACCGTGACAAGATCAACGCTATTACTGCTGTTGACGTTATAAAACGCGATGAATTGCGTGCCGCTGCTTAGCTCTGCAGGTTGGGTGAGGGTGGTGAAGCGCCCTGTGATCCCGCCTGTAGCTGTGATGATGCGAAATTTGTCGCCCAGCACTGGCACATAAATACTGCTGCCATAGCCCACCTCACTTGCACTAAACAGATTGGATAAGCGTGGCGTAAGTGTCGCGCCCGTAGTAATCGTCAATTGACTACCCACAGTCACAAAGGAGTAATAGCCTGAAGCCCCCGAGGGCGAAGCATTGCTTGCTTGCACATTGCCAGCGATGTCTTGCCGGTAGGTCGATCCAGCATTCAGCGTCAAGTTTTGAGTGAAAGACAAATAGCCCGGCGAGTTACCCGGCTTAAGCACACCACTCACGATACTATTACCCGCAATCGTGCCCGTGCCCATTAACGTGCCCGCAGAGGCCACGAACACATCGCCCGTGCCGGTGGGCGAAGGGCCCGCCACCACCAAGGTGCCACCCGACACCGTCGTGCCGCCACTGTAGGTGTTGGCGCCGCTCATGATCGTGCTGCCCGTGCCGATAAACGTCAAACCACCCGCGCCAGAGAACACGCCAGATAACGTGGCAGAACCTGAGGTCGGGTGTCGAATCGTACCGCCCGCACTTAAGACGCTAAAGGCTTGGGCGGAACTGTCACCTGCATTCAACTCTAAGGTACCGCCTGCGAAGACGGGGTAAACGGTTACTCCGATCTGACTTAGCCCGATGCTAGTGCCCACTGTCATGTTTGACAGCGTGGGGCTAGTGCTGCCGCTGTCACCGCTGTCACCGCTGCCAACGCAGATGCTGCAAGCTGTGATGGTTAAATCCCAAGTGCCCGCAGTAGAGCCTTGTACTAGGTAGTAAGAGTAACTCGCTGAGGTGTAGGTGTAAGTTGAGCCAACAACGATGAGACCGTTCACATAGTTTGTTAACGGAGCAGTAAACCCTTGTAAGACTCCAGGTAGTCTGACGTTTAGAATCGTACTGCTAGAGCTTGACAGCGACGAAACGCCAAAGTTTGTCGTGCCAGCGATCAAGCCTGCTTGCAATTGCCCATAACTGCCAGCACTACTAACGATGATGTTGTAGTTAGTCGGTAACGTGCCCGCATAAGTCAACGCTGCGCCCGTACTACCCTGCGCGTTGTTAAGCGTGGTGATTGTGCCGAGGGTCTGATTGTTGATAATGCCCGAGAAACCACCTGAAATCGTACCGGTGTTAGTTAATGTAGCGATCGGGCCGCTGTTGGTAATGCCGTACTCAGGAGCGGAGATCACAGAGCTGTTGGTTAACGTGGTGATGCCACCAAAGTTGACGATGCTCGACAAACCACCTGAGATCGTACCGCTGTTGGTGAAGTTGGTGATCGTGTCATTATTAACAATGCCCACGAAACCACCTGAAATCGTGCCGGTGTTAGTTAACGTGCCGATTGTGCCGTTGTTATAAATACCCCTGTTAGTCGAAGCACCCATAATCGTACCGTTGTTGGTGAGCGTGGTGATTGTGCCGCCAACGTCGTTGACAATGCCGCTGCTGTAAATGCCTTGATTTGAAGTAGCCTCGATCGTGAAGGTATTGGTCAACGTGCCTATTATGCCGCTGTTAAAAATACCCACGTCACCACTCGAAATCGTACTGCTGCTGGTCAACGTGCCAATCGTACCGCCGTTAAAAATGCCGGTCGAACCACCCGAAATCGTACCGCTGTTGGTTAACGTGCCGATCGTGCCAGAGTTAGCGTTGGATATGCCGTACGGGCTACCTGAGATCGTACCCGTAACGCTGTTGGTTAAGGTGCTGATCGTGCCAAAGTTTTCGATACCGTGCGATGCATTGCCCGAGATCGTGCCGCTGTTGATCAACGAGCCGATGGTGCCAGTGATGTTGTTTTTAACTCCGACTGTAGTACCCGCGATAATACCCGTAACGCTGTTGGTTAACGTGCCGACTGTGCCACTATTGTTAACTCCGGCCCCTGAACCACTTGAGATGATGCCGTTGTTAGTCAAAGTCCCAATGTTGCCAGTGATGGTGTTATCAAGTCCGTTTCCTGTCGTACCTGAGAGCGTGCCGTTGTTAGTAAACGAGTCGATGTTGCCCGCGTTATCATATCCGTTCCCTGAAGGCCAAGCGTTTTTAAAAACAGCCAGCACCCCGAGCACCAAGACAGTCATTGACACAAGAGGCTTTAAAAAACCAAAGGCAACGCCCGCGATCCACGATTTATTCTTTGGCGGCATGGCTAATCCTAGGTACTGTTATTGAACCAAGCTCAATGAACTTAGGATTATTGTTAGAAGGTGGTGGGTTCGTGCGAGTGGGGTGCAACAATCCCCACCAGAGCGAGCGCGCATATTTGCATTTTTGTTGGCTTATCTTCACTTTTTAGCTCTAGGTATCGCCGTGTTGCAGGCCCAATATGGCTATAGAATAATTAGAAACTGATCGGTCGGTTTTGATATTATCAAAAAATGAAACGTTAGGAAAGATTTCTCAAAACACGCATCCCTACGTGTGCTAAATAATCCAGTAAAATTGACCTCACAATTTCTAAGGTTTTTTAGCGAACTAAGTTATTTTTTTTTCTGAAATAGCGATCGAATAAAAGCCAAGACCTATGACAAACAAGAAGGCCACCCCTCAAGCAGAGACGCACCTGCCTAAAGGCTCAAAGGCGCAAGTCAGTAAAACGGCGATTGTTGCGGCGGCTCGAGGCTGTTTTGCCGCAAAAGGCCTTTTTGACAGCAGTATGCAAGACATCCAAACGGCAGCTGGGATATCTCGAGGAGCGCTTTACTATCATTTCAAAAGTAAAGACGACATCATCAAGACAGTGATTGAACAAAACTTAGGCTTAATGGCCTCTCGTATCGAGACCATCGTTCGTGAGTCAGAGGAAAATCAGTTAACTCTTGAAAAAATTCTGATTGAGCTGACTGCATTTTCAGAGCAGATTACGTTTGGGCCTGGCAGAGGAATGGCTTTCCATGTGTGGTCCTACTCCATGGTCAATAATGAGATTCGGCAAATCATGGTGGATTTTTTCAATCGGATTCAATCTCTGCTCGAGCAAGTCATCAACGTGATGCAAAATAAAGGGCATATTTCCAAAAAGCTCGCTGCCAACGTTGCAGCCACTGCGCTTTTTGGTCTCATCATCCCAGGGTTCACGGTGCAGCGTAGCTTTCTTGCAGAGAGGTCTATCGATGCAAAAACGTACATCGAGACAATGTTCACCATATTCAAGGATTGATTTCTTGCCGTAAAGAGCTGCGCTCGGCATCCCTTAGCCGGCAGAAACGACTAGCCGGTTGCTATCGCTAAGCAAAAAAAAATCCACTTTCACTTAAAACGCCAAGCGCAAGCCTACACTGCCACCGTATAACGTTTGCCCCGATCTTGCTTCACCGGATACGCCCGCATAGGCGTAAGCATTGTCAGCGATCTTGACCGTGCCATACAACCCCACCTGCACGAACGCAGAACCTGCCGAGGCTGTGGTCACGCTGCTTGAATAACCACCAAGCGTGGTGTTCAGTGTTGGGTTTGATAAGGCCGAAGTGTCAGCGCCCACTGCGATGCTGGCACGATAGGTGTATTCGTCTTTGAGCGGGTCTTTGTTCAACGACCCAGCTGCCACACCGATCACGCCTCGTACTGCACTACCGCTAAAGCGCGCGATATTCAGTGCTGCAGCACCGCTGCCTTCGTCATACGAATTTTGACCAACGTACTGATAGCTTAGGCGTGCATAGGGTGTTATGCGCACATCGTTGTATTCAAATGCACGGCTAAGCCCCACACTTACCAGCGCATCGTTACCCAGCACGGCTTTGCTGCTAAACCCCCCTGTGTAGCCAGTTGGATCGTTGCGCGACAGATTGGTTGAACTCAACCCCACGCTTGCCATACCATCCAACACATAGTCTTACAGCACAGACATTTTGCCGTAGACAAAGAGTGAGCCTTGTTGGATGGTGCTGTTGCCACCATTGGCCGAGACGGTGGTGTTGGATAACGCTATACCGCCGCCAAGCTTTAAACCGAGCTCTGCGTTTGAGTACGCATCCACACCAGTGACGATTTGGTATAGGTTGCTGTTGTAGCCGTTGCCGGCGCTATTGCTTGCTCGATCAGTACGTTGGTACGCGATCTCACCCCACGCTCTGCCGTCTTTCACCGCAGCGCTCGTGACATTGACGGTGTGCTGGTTCACTGCTGGGTTTGTGCTCATGCTTGCAGTGGGCAGCCCCGAAGGGTTTGTTGCGCTGATACCGCCTGTTAACAGTGAGTTGTTAAGCGCAGGGTTGATCTGGCTAGGCGCCATCGGATAGTCACCCAGTCGCGCCAGTACCGATTGCTGCACGCGTTGCGTCGTTTGGGGCAAGGTTGCGGCAGAGGCGGCGTGAATCTCACCCGAGAGCGCTTGCGCAAAGCTAGGTAAGTTTGCTGCGCGCTGACCCGCTACGGCGTAGAGCAACGAGTCTTGGGCTGAGGATGACGTACCCACTTTATTCACACCCAACAACTGATCCAACACCCCGGCTACAGCCTGGGCGTTGGTGGTGCTTGAGTTCAAGGTCGTACTGTACGACGTTGGTACCGTAACAAGATCAACGCTATTACTGCTGTTGACGTTATAAAACGCGATGAATTGCGTGCCGCTGCTTAGCTCGGCAGGTTGGGTGAGGGTGGTGAAGCGCCCTGTGATCCCACCTGTAGCTGTGATGATACGAAATTTGTCGCCCAACACTGGTACATAAATGCTGCTGCCATAGCCCACTTCACTTGCATTAAACAGGTTTGATAAGCGTGGCGTGAGTGTCGCGCCCGAATTAATCGTCAGTTGATTACCCACAGTCACAAAGGAGTAATTGCCTGAAGCCCCCACGGGCGAAGCGCTGCTTGCTTGAGTCGTACCCGCGATGTCTTGCTGATACGTCGACCCAGAGTTCAGCGTCAAGCTTTGAGTGAACGACAAATAGCCCGGCGAGTGACCGGGCTTAAGCACACCACTCACAAGACCATTGCCCGCAATCGTACCCGTGCCCATTAACGTACCCGCAGACGCCACGAATACATCGCCCGTGCCGGTTGGTGAAGGTCCCGCCACCACCAAGGTGCCGCCGGCGACTGTCGTGCCGCCACTGTAGGTATTGGCGCCGCTCATGGTCGTGCTGCAAGTACCGATAAAGGTTAAACCACCCACCCCAGAAAATACACCAGACAACGTGGCGTTACGGAAGGTTGGACTTTGAATCGTACTTGCGCTGGTCACGCTAAACGCGGTGCTTGAGCTGTCGCCACTTAACAGTACAAGTGTGCCACCAGACAAAACGGGACTCGTACTAATTGAAGCTAGCCCGACGCTGGTTCCGCTTGAGATATTTGAAATACTTGTTCCACCGGACGATGAATCCGAACCACCTGAGGTGCAATCTCTGCAAGCAGTAATAGTCAAGCTCCAGGACTGTGAGACTAAATCGGTTTGAGTCAATGTATATGAGTAGCCATTGGATACGTCGCTGACGGTCGTGGCTGACCCAAGGCCTAGATTTGCAGGGGTGATACCGACTAGAACATTCGCATATGTCGTGTTGATAATTGATGGACTCGTCGTCGAAAACCGCGAGACACCAAATTGTGTAACGCCTGTCACCGCCCCAGCAGACAATCGACCAAAAGTTGTCGTGCCAGCAACAAGAATCCTGTATTTTGTGGGCAAGATCCCAAGGTAGGTCAACGGACTACCGCCGCTACTGCCCTGCTGATTATGAAGCGTAGTGATCACGCCAGAATTCTGAATGCCAGCACTTGTACCGACGATAGTGCCTGTGTTGATGAGATCGAGAATGGCTCCGGTGTTGCGAACTGTTTGATCATTACTGCTGATTGCGCCAGAATTATCGATTAGCGATATGACGCCCTGATTCCGGATCGCTGCGATAGTTGATGACATCGTTCCCGTATTAACGATTGTTGTGATGATGCTCCCCGCGATAGCGTTAGAGATCAACTCAGCGCCAGAAATAATGCCATTATTAGTGATGGTTGTTATCGTGCCATCATTATCGATGATGGGAGACCCACTAGGGCTTGAAAGTGTGATCCCCGCACCCACAGTAAAGCTTCCGAGAGTACATCCAGAACGCTGCACCAAATTAACACTGCTATTAGAGTTCACCACATACGGATCGGGTGATAGACACGCCGCAGCGGCCGATAAATGACTAAACCCCAAAATCGCAAGACTCAGACAGAAAAGCCACTGACATACACAGTGCAGGCGCTTTGAAAAAAACATGCTGTGCGATCGTGACACCTGACCCACTTCGCCCTGCGGTTGGCTTCGTTGAGTTTGCTTACGCGACGAGCGCAGCGCGATCCGCACAGGTTGAGTGAGGGTCGTAATATTCAGAGATACATTCATCTGTGCTTGAGCGGGTCGTTGATGTTTGTACCCTAGCGGCTCAAGTTGACCGCATAGCGTACAAAGCACTCATTGAACTAAAAGCTCGACGGGGTAAAAAGCTAACCAAACCGAGGGCAGATTTCTGAGATAAGGCAAGTGATGACAATTCGCGCAAATGCACCACACTTAGCGCATCTTAGATATTATTCTTGACTCAAATCAAGTGCAACGTGTTTTCAAACACGTGTGCGTGCGGCACGAAATCTCAAAATCTTCGTTTACTTAACGACGGGCGTTAAATCCTCAGCCACCATCTCGCGTGACATTGCGACATATTGAATGACTTTTCCAGCGAAATTCATCTTTTTTAAATCTATCTGACGAATGTTGAGATTTCCGTATGTGCGAAAGTACGCTATCTTGTTTTTAAGGTCATACACCGTCACCCATTGTGTTTGCTCATAGGCTATCGAGTCCTTGGTACCCTCCTTACCTGGGACTCTTTCAGCGACCACTCCAATAGGAATATCAACAGCATTCAAAATATGAAAAGCTAAATTTGAAGCCTCTCTCGCTGTAGGTACCGGTTGACTGGCAAAGGCCAACGCCGTTGCACGCAAAAACCTTGAGGGCGGCGTGTAATCACCGGGTATTCCTAACAACCCTGTGCCTTGGCCTAAAGGTTTTAATGTTGTTTTGCCAAGCGTTAACCCGGCTACGTTGATATTCGTTAGATTGATATGGTTGCGTAGATTATTAATGTGCCAGTCAAAAGTAGGCGCATTCGTCAGCACGCCGATCGGATTCTCGTAAACCATCAGCTGTTGATTGACATACTCAATGACGATTGAGCCACCTTTTGCGTCTCTGAATGCCCAGTGCAGCGGTTGAACCCCAATTTGCGGTATGTCGAGCCCGTAGACCGTGATTTTCTTTAACGCGTCACTCACCTCTTCAACCGTTTCGAACTGGCTCAACGCCCAATTCACAAGATCAGTATTCGCGATCGTGTTTTTGTTCTCAGCAACGTAAGACTGATATTCAAAAAATCCAGGGATATACAACGCATGTGCGGTTAAGCCAACCTCGTTCATCCCGTCTGTTGCAACATTCAAGTCAAAGGTATTGATCCCCAGAAAACCGTATTTAGCAATCCAGCCCAGTCCGGCTGTCATACCTGGCTGCATCGCTGTCAACGCAAACTGGCGCGGTACCAGCATGACATTACTTTTAAGATCTAGACCGAGCTCCAAAGAACGGCCTGTGATCCAGGCTCCGTCTTGAGATTGAAGCCGAAAAGTCGTACAGGCGAGTGCTGGGGTAGCAATCAATAGTGACAAGCTCAGGCATAACAACCTAGCGAGCATACGTTTGAAGTTGTGATTTAGCATAGATCTACCCTATCAAAAAAACTAATGTCAGCGGGACAACAGTTCAATATACGCTTGATAGCTGTAAGTGCGGTACTGCTTTTGCCCAGTCATTTCCCTCACGATGCCCAGATCCTGAAGGGTCTTAACTGCGGCGTTGGCAGTCGGGAACGTTGTTTCAAGTTTCTGTCCAACTTGCTCGACGGTGAACCGAGGCATCATTGGTAGCATTTCAAACAGTCGATAACTCGAGGGACCTGATTTAGAGGATTGAAGCAGGCGTTTGCGATCCGCCGCGACTAAGCTTGCAACTTCAATGATGTTTTTTTCTGCCTCACTCGCTGCAACGCTTACTCCTTCCAAAAAAAATGATACCCAAGACTCCCAGTCACCTTCGGTACGAATGATTGATAGCCTGCGGTAATACTCTGCTTGGTGTTTTTTTAGGTAACCGCTCAGGTACAACAGGGGCTCGGCGAGCAGGCCCCAATGCTCAAACAGTGCTGCGATCAGTAATCTTCCGATACGTCCATTGCCATCCAGGAAGGGGTGTATCGTTTCGAATTGAGCATGAACCAAGGCGACTTTGACAAGTGGTGGTAAATCTGTGACGTCTGCATGGATGAAACGTTCGACGTCTGCCAGTAGTTCTGCAACGCGCTCAGCGGGGGGTGGGACGAACACAGCATTACCAGGTCGAGTTCCTCCGATCCAATTTTGAGAGCGGCGCAATTCTCCGGGTTGTTTGCCCGTGCCGCGCACGCTATTGAGTAGTACGCGATGTGCGTCGCATAACAGACGCACACTGAGCGGTAGTCCACTGGGATCGCGCAACTGTTCTTGAACGAGCTTGAAGGCACTTAAGTAGTTTGTGACCTCTTCGACATCGTCAGTATTGCTGACCTCAAAACCAGCCTCTTCGTCAAAAAGATCGGTCAGGGTGGCTTGAGTACCTTCAATTTGTGAAGTGAGTAAAGCTTCTTTGCGAATGGCGCTGTACAGCAGCCAATCTACTGAGGGTACCAGACCCGACACCCCGGCTAGTCGAGCCAGTGCTAGCTCAGCCTGCCTATTTAAGTCAATAAAGGATGTATCGGTCAAAGGTGGATTGAGCGGCGGTAACAGATTCGGAACGAAAGCGCGAACCGCTTCGCCCAAGGTCGTAGATAGGGTGTAGGTGCCAGAGACTCGAGCCATGAAAGTTTACTTTAATTGCGTTAATTACGTTAAAGAATATTTTAACGAATAATTTTACATTAAAAATGTATTTAATGTAATTTCATTGGGTCAAAAAAAACATCCTCGAAAGGATGGTCTTGCGCGCTAAAGTGGCGGGGCGGGAACCGAGCAAAAGATTAGTAGTTCAGGAAGTCAGGGCTGCTGATATTGACTTGAAGCCCAACGCTCGACAAGGTAACGATGGCTAGAATATACTGTCTATTTATACAGTATTTATATGAGATCAAATCACTCCACCTGTACTACCGCACCCACACTCCACCAGACCCCACTCGGTCTGTTGCAGGATATGCCCGCCTATGGGTTCAGGCTGCTCTCCCACAGGATGAGCGCTGGCTTCCCATCCCCGGCGGGTGACTATACCGAGGAAGCGC
>CANKOW010000106.1 GCA_947484295.1 Alcaligenaceae bacterium
ATAAGGTTGCGCTAGTGGATTTCGCACCCGACGCGCCGATCATTCGGTACGGACTTGCGATTGGGTACGCACTGAAGCCCATCCCCGCAGGTAGTTGGGTGCATGAACGCCTCTTGCGCATGCCCGAAGCGCGCAACTTCGAAAATTTACCGATCGCGACGGTTAAACCAGCATCGACCGAACCCCTTGAAGGCTATACGTTTGAAGGCTACCGTAACACCGACGGCTCGGTGGGTACGCGCAATATTCTGGCGATCACCACCACCGTGCAATGCGTTGCGGGCGTGGTGGAATATGCGGTTGAACGGATCAAAGCCGAGTTGCTCGCCAAATACCCAAACGTTGACGACGTCGTGAGCCTAGAGCACACCTACGGTTGTGGCGTGGCCATTGACGCCGCTGAGGCGATTATTCCAATTCGTACGATTCGCAACATTAGCCTGAACCCGAATTTTGGTGGCGAAGTGATGGTGGTGAGCCTGGGTTGCGAAAAACTGCAGCCCGATCGCCTGATGCCACCTGGCAGCTTCCCAATTAAAGACGAGCGTTCGACCGGTGTCGACACCGTCTGCCTGCAAGACGCTGAACATGTCGGCTTTATGTCAATGATTCAAGCCATTATGACCGAAGCCACCGTGCATTTGATTCGCCTGAATCAACGCACGCGTCAAACCGTACCGGCAAGTGAGCTCATTGTTGGCATGCAGTGCGGAGGCAGTGATGCCCTGAGTGGCGTCACTGCGAACCCCGCCTTAGGCATTGCGGCAGACTTGTTGGTGCGCGCAGGTGCCACCGTCATGTTCAGCGAAAATACCGAAGTCCGCGATGGTGTGGATCAACTCACCTCGCGCGCGATCAACGCGAGTGTCGCGCAAGATATCGTGACTCAACTTGCGTGGTACGACAGCTATCTCGCGCGTGCCAACGTGGATCGAAGCGCCAACACAACGCCAGGCAACAAGGCGGGCGGCTTATCGAATATTGTTGAAAAAGCAATGGGCTCGATTATTAAGAGCGGCAGCTCTGCCATTTCAAGCTGTTTGCCTCCCGGTGAAAAACTCACGCGTGAACAACGCGGCCTTGTGTACGCAGCTACTCCCGCAAGCGATTTCATTTGCGGCACCTTGCAACTCGCGGCTGGCATGAATCTGCACATCTTTACGACGGGCCGCGGTACGCCCTACGGCTTGGCAGAGTGCCCCGTAATCAAGGTCGCTACCCGCACTGATCTCGCGCGTCGTTGGCATGACATCATGGATGTCAACGCGGGACGCGTCGCCGATGGCGAACTTTCAATCGAAGAGCTTGGTTGGGAGATTTTTCGTTTAATGCTTGATGTTGCCAGCGGTCGCAAGACTTGGGCTGAGCAATGGAAGATCGCCAATGCGCTGGTGCTGTTTAATCCAGCACCGGTGACCTGAGACTCGTATGACTGAAAGCACGCCCAAGACTTTCGCGACGGTAGCCCAGGATGCTGAAGGCTCAACGGCAACGTTTAAGAGTGCAACAGCAAAATCCGCAAACCTGCCGGCTGCCGTGCTGTTGGCAGCGGGCGAAGGCTCCCGACTCGGTGGCATGCCAAAGAGCTTACTGACATTGAATGGTCAGTCTTTACTCACGCGACAAGTCGCGGCTCTGCGCTTGGCGGGTATCCATCAAATTGTGGTGGTCACGGGTTACTTTCATAGTTTGATTGAGGCTGAATTAAAGCCATTACACGTCGATGTTGTGCGAAACCCTCAACCCGAGGCGGGGCAGCAGTCTTCGGTACGGCTTGGGCTCAGCAAGCTACGGGCACCGTTTGACTTCACGTTTATCACCTTGGCAGATCAACCGTTGTTGTGCGCCGAGGATTTTATTGCGCTGACCTCTGCCTTCGCTCAACGCCGCCCCTCGACACAGATTCGCTACCCCATCGTCAAGGGGCAACGCGGTAATCCCGTTGCGATTTCAAAAGACATCGTCTCTTTAATTCTTGCTGCAGATTCAAGCGTCACGTGTAAAGCTTTTATACAGGATCATCCCGAGTTGGTTGATCCCTTTTTAACCGACAACGAACACTTCGCAGTAGATATTGACACCCTTGAAGATTTAGCGACATTCAAAGCTCGAACAGGTATCGAGTTGAAGCGCCCTGCCTGATTCGTTAATCTGGCTTCATTCCAGAGCTTTTCACGATTTTCTGCACGGCGTCGTAATCTTGCTCGATAAACTTTTTAAAGTCAGCCGCGCCGTACTCGCCCACCACACCACCAAGCCCTGCGACTCTGCGCTGTACATCTGGGTCGGCTAATACGGCTTTTACGGCTTGGCTATATTTTTCAATGATTTCAGGAGAAGTGCCTTTGGGTGCGAACAAACCAATCCAAGATAAGTGCTCAAAGCCAGGCATACCGAACTCGGCGATCGTCGGAATGTTTTCAGCGCCGGGCCAGCGCTTAAGCGAAGTCAAAGCCAAGGCTCTAAGCTTGCCGGCTTTAATCAAAGGCATTGCCGCAACAAGCGACGACACTGCCACAGGAATTTGACCACCCAGCAGGTCTGTCAACGATGGACCAGAACCTCGGTACGGGACAGAAGTCATTTTTACTTGAGCTGTAAAAAAAGTGTACTCAGCAGCAAAATGGCTGGCTGTGCCGATACCAGCAGTGCCAAACGATACTAGTCCTGGACGATTTTTAGCGTCTAATAAAAGCTGATCGAAGGATTGATACGTGGACTGATTGGCTACAACAATGACAGCAGGCCCTCGCATCAATTCAGCCACCGGAATCAAATCATCGAGCTTGTAACCAGTCTCTTTGTACAGAGACAAATTTGACGTGTGATTATTGCCACTCACCAAAATAGACAAACCATCAGGTGCCGCACGTGCAACCGTCTGCGTGGCCAAGTTGCCGCCACCGCCTGGCTTGTTTTCAACGATTACCGTCGCATCCACAAGAGGGCCAAATTTTTCACCGACAATGCGCGCCATCGCATCGACGCTTCCTCCTGCGGCAACGATGGCGTAAAACCGAATCGTCGTCGCAGCTTGAACGGGCAAAGCAGCCACCAGCGCGATACACATTGCACACCAGAGGCTTGCAGAAAAAGCGAGGCTTTTAGAATACATGCTTTTGCTTGTCCTTATGAGAAGTTGATTCGCTGAAAATGGCTACTTTTTCCTATCCGGACGAAGAGTTTAAATCCCGAGGGAGGATCAGCGTCGAGCTCAAGCAACCAGGTGATCGTTGAGCAAAGTCCCGTAGCCTGGCACCGCGGCATGGCCACCTAAAATATTTAACATTGCCCAAAGCGCACAGCTATTCGTGCTGAGAACGGGCTTGCCCGTGTAGCGCTCAAGTGCCTCGATGATGTCCATCGTCATCCAGTTACCGCACGCCAAGAAAATCGCATCGGCTTCGGGTCGGTCGGCCTGCCGCCCTAAGTCATAGGCTGTTTGCGCGTCGAGATCACCCACGTCAAGATTGCTGACGATCCCCATCGCAGCCTGATGCAAGACTTGTACGCCGCTCGCTTCGATAAAGTTGGCGACGGTTTGGTTGGTAGACGCACTCCAGGGTGCTGCCAACACAATCTTTTTGATCTTTAAGACTTTAAAGCCCTGCAACATTGCAGTCGCCGCAGTCGTGGCGGGTTTGCCACACGCTTTTTCGATCCGCTGACAGATCTCTTGGTCGTAGCCCTTACCCATTCGCGTTGAGGGTGCGGTAGCCGAAAGCACGACGGCGTCAACCCGCGCGTCATTGAGTTTGCGTGTCTCAGTCTCAAGCTCGGCCACAATTTTGATGGTCGAATCAGGATCGATCTGGCTAAGCGTCAGGCGCGCGCAGTGCAACGAGACCGACGCCGGTAAGACTTGAGTGAACTCTGGCTCTTGGGTGGTATTCGAAGATGGCAGCAACAGGCCAAAGCGTTGGGTTTTTTTCATGGTTGTCTGCTGATCTCTGTCAATCGAGCCCTAAGTTGTACAGAGTTAACGGCACCTCAGTCAAGAGGTGCCGCGCCGACTAGGCCGAGTCGTCCGAACCACCAAAATCACCGCCCGAGTCTGCAACGTCATACCCGCCCGACAGCTCGGGCGAATCGTAAGCCGCGGTAGGCGCCGGTTCGTTTGAATAATAATTATTCACAACGGTATTATTTTCGGTATGGCCGGCTGTTTCTTGGTTATTGCGTCCGTTGCCAGAACCAAAGCCACCACCAGAGTTGTGGTTACCCATCAGGCTTTGGATGCCTGAGTACAAAAACGAACCAGCCACCACCCCTGCTGCGGTCGTAGCCACTGTGCCCATCATGCTCGAAGCCCACGGCGTTGTGGCTGGGGCGGGAGCAGCAGCCGGAGCCGGCGCTGCGCTGGCAACGGGCGCGCCTGCCACTGCAGGCCTTGTCACGGTAGAAGCGGCGGTGCCAACGGGCGCTCCTACTGCGCCGGCACCTAACCCACTTGTCGTCGCCGAAGGCCCGCGACCCCAGGCGTGCACATCGTTTAAAAAGCTTGTTTGTGGCGCTGGCTGCTGGCGCTCAAGCTGCGCTTGCAACTCAGCGACCTTCGCTTGCGACTGCTGCAATACAAAATCCAGTTGCATCGCACGTTGCACCAACAAGTAGCCAGCGTCAGGCTGCTTAGCCAAGGCCTGAGCAATCAGTGTCTGGGCTTCTGGCTCTTTAGCGCCAGCTTGCGCTTGCGTCAGTTGCGTGAGAAACGCATTTAACATGTCACGTTCTTGAGTATTCATGTGCAAACCTCGTCAAAGCAGTTACAGGTAACCTTCTGACCGAGTATAGGGGTAGAGGTTCAATAAAAACGGTCATGAAAGCAAAAAATTAGCCTTTTGACGCTCGGGCCCTCCCGCCCGACGGGTCATGCCAAGAGCGCGGGCGCGGGGCCAGCCAAATTACGCAGGCGCCTAAAAAGAAAGTCCCCGCAATCACCATCATGATTTCGTTGGTAGCAATCATGACGCTTTGAGTCGAAATCAAACGATCCAGCATCGCGTGGCTAGCCTCCGTGGACAGGCCACTTTGCGAGAGGCCATCCATTAAGGCACCGTCAGCATCAACCAATCCAACAAATTCAGCTCGATTCAGCGTTGCGTGATCGTCCCAAACTGTGGTCATCAAAGACACTGCAAACGCGCCCAACAGGGTTCTTGAAAAGTTCATCAAGCCGGCCGCAGAGGCCGTTTCCTCAGCGCTGACACTCGCCAGCGCCATGCCAGAGGAAGAAATAAAGAAAAAAGGCATGCCTAAACCCATCACCATTAACGGAAACGCGATCTGCCAGTACGTCAGATCCGTACTGCCAGAAAAGCGTAAGGCGGTCACTGCCGACAACCAAAGTAAACCGCCACAAACCAGCTTTCTACGATCGAGTTTTATCGCTAGCTTGCCCACCAGGGGCGCCATACACAGGGAGAAAACTCCCGTCCAGCCAATCGTTCTGCCCGCCTGACCAGTGGTGTACTCCATGTTGAGCTGTAACCATAAAGGGGTCAGCACGTTCAAAACCATAAATGAAGAAAAGCCAATACTCATTACGACCACCGCAACCGCAAAGCCACGATGCCTGAACACCCTGAGGTCTACGATCGGATGTTCGGCCGTCAACTCCCAAATCAAAAACGCCACAAAACCAATCGCCGAGGTAATCGCGAGCATTACAATTTGCGTCGAGGCAAACCAATCGTGCTCTTTGCCGATATCCAGCATGATCTGTAACGCCCCTACCCAAACGACCAACAGCACTAAGCCTATCGCATCAATGGGCACCAACTTGCGGGGCAGCTCATAGCGCCACAACAATTTAGCCGCAAAAAAAACAGAAATACAACCCAGGGGCAAATTGATAAAAAAGATCCACGACCAAGACCAGTTTTCACAAATCCAGCCGCCTAGCACCGGGCCACTAATGGGGGCAAGTAAGGTTGTCATCGACCAAAGCGTAATCGCCGTGGCCGCCTTCTCTTTCGGAAAAATACGCAACAACAGGGTTTGCGACAAAGGCATGAGTGGACCGCCCGCGAAACCCTGCAACACGCGCGCCACCACCAGCATTTCGAGTGAGGTCGACAACCCACAGAAAATCGAAAATACAGCGAACAAACTCATCGCCCAAAGAAACGTACGCACCAAGCCGACGCGTGCAGCCAACCAGCCGGTCAGAGGCAACACGATTGCCTCGGCGACTGCATAGGAAGTAATGACCCAAGTCCCCTGGCTTGTGCTTGCCCCCAGCCCACCCGCAATGTTAGGAACCGAGACGTTGGCAATCGTCATGTCCAGCACGGCCATGAAATTTGCCCCGGCAATGACGATCGCAGCCAACCAAAGTATGCGGCCCTCAAGCGGGGCAATTGGCTGGTCGCGCGTTTTTTTAAGGGACTTGAACATTTAGCGAGCCGAAACGTCGATGCGCACGGCCATCGAGAGGCCAACTGTTAAGGGATTTTTTTTCAATTCGGCGGGATCAAGTTTGATACGTACTGGCACGCGCTGTACGACCTTGATCCAGTTACCGGTCGCATTTTGCGCCGGAATGATGGCGAAAGCCGAGCCCGTACCGCCTGCAAAACCCTCGACAGTACCTGTAAATACCACTGCGTCGCCATATAAATCAGAAATCAGTTCAACCTTCTGACCCACCTTCACCTTTGGCAACTGCACTTCTTTAAAATTTGCGTTCACATGCATCAATTGCACCGGCACCACAGACAGCATCGGTGTACCAGCCTGCACCCTCTGACCGACCTGCACTTGCCGCTTGGCGACTACGCCTGAAACCGGCGCGCGAACGGTCGTGCGCGCTTGATTGAACTGAGCCTGCTCTGCCTTAGCTCTCGCAAAGACCACTTCGGGGTTATCTTGAACCGTGGTGCCTGCAATCAAGGTCTGATTCATGAGTTTTGCGCCACGCGCCATCTCAAGATTCGCGCGTGCCAGGGCCAGGTTTGCACGAGCGACCGCTAAGTTTGCACTGGCGGCACTTGCTGCATTTTCGGCACGCGTGAGCTCATCCCCAGACACTGAACCAGATTTTTCTAACGCCCGACGGCGACGCAAATCGATACTCGCACGCCCATCATCCGCCTGCGCGGCAGTCAACTGTGCCAGCGCACGCTGCTCTTCGGCCTCACGCGCCAGAACTTGAGCGCCCAGCGACTGGTCGTTTGCAAAATAACCCTCAACACGACGGATGGCGCGGCCAAGCTCGGCTTGTGCGGCCAGCAAGGCAAGGCGAGTGTCAGCATCGTCTATCAGCGCCAGCACATCACCTTCTTGCACCTGTTGGGTGTCACTCACATTAACAGCCTTGACGGTCCCCTCAACAGAGGGCGTAACCTGAGAAATTTCGACTGCGGTATACGCATTGTCTGTCGAGACAAAGTGAGAGCTGTACAACCACCAATACACTAGCCATGCGCTACCCAAGGCCACGACAACCCAAAGCAACTTGAAGAGCCATTTTTTTCGTTGTTGGCTACGAACTACTGCGCCATTATCTAACTCGGCCCCAAAGGTCTGATCTGTCATGATTGAGGTGATTTTAAAGGGTGCGTGTTCGAAGACTGGTAACCACCACCTAGGGCGCGCACCAAGGCAACATTCAAAGAAAAACGACGCGCGCGAAGCTCGGTCACAGTGCGCAAACTCAACAGCATAATATCCTCAGCAATTAACACATCAAGATAGTTCGACAAACCGCCACGATAGCGATTCGAAGTAATTTGAAAGGCCTCTTGCGCGGCAATTAGCCCCGTTTCAGATTGCTCAATTTGCCCGCTCAAGGCTCTAAGGCTCGTCACCGCATCGGCAACATCTTGAAAGGCGTGAACAAGCGTTCGGTTGTAATTTGCCACGGCCTCATCGTAGCTGGCACGTGCTCCCTTTAATTCACCTTGCAGACGACCACCCGTAAAAATAGGCAGCGAAATCGCGGGGCCCACACTACCAAATACTGAACCGCTTTGACCTAACCGGTCAAGCCCGAGCGATTGCAGACCGATAAAGCCAGCCAAATTGATGTTGGGATAAAAGTCGGCCTGCTTTTGATCAATACGTGCCGCCTGCGCCTGTGCCTGCACCCGAGCAGCCACCACATCTGGGCGTCGCCCTAGCAGCTCAGCACCTAAGCGCTCAGGCAAGCCCAAGGTCTTGCTCAGCGTCACGCTCGGCCTCTGTACCGACAGACCCCGATCTGGCCCCGCGCCCACTAACGCCGCTAAGCGATTACGTTGCAGCGCAATCTGCTCGTTAAATACCAAGAGGTCAGTCTTGGCTTGTGCGCCCTTCGCGTCAGCCTCGCGCAAGCCGCCGCGTGTCTCAAGGCCGTGCGTAAAGCGCTCGGCAAACAAGCTGGCGGTTTTTTCACGGATCGCCACCGCACGCTCAGTTGCCTCTTTCTGGGCAAACAAACGTGCTAGCTCTGCGTAGGCGGATGCGGTTGCCGTGGTGAGCACGAGCGCCGCCTGCGCCTGATCGGCAAGCCTTGCCTGAAGCTCTGAGGTTGCCGCCGCAAGGCCAGCGCGATATTTGCCCCAAAAATCAATTTCCCAGCTGATGTTGAGAGCAGCCTGACCTAACTGGTTCCAGTCCCGCGTCACGCTCGCTTCTGGAGTCAGGTAGTTGTAGCTCAGTTTTTGCGAGGTCACTGTTCCCACCGCTGAAATCTGAGGCAACAACGGCGCGCCCGCCACTTCGGCCATCGCCCGTGCGCGCTGGACGCGAGCCTGGGCAATCGCAAGATCAGGCGAACCGGCTAAGGTTTCACGCATGAGCTGATTTAACTGTTCGTCTTGATAACTGACCCACCACTGTTGTTCTGGCCAAGAAAGTGGGGGCGCAACAAACGACGTTGCTGTCGCAAAGTCTTGACTCGTTTTTTCAGTGAACCTAGCGTCGGCTGGCGGCAGGGGCGCGCAGCCCGTCTGACACCAGACTACCAACGCAAGCAGCAGGCCACCGAAGGCGTTAAAGCGAAAAAATCTGTGTCTCACAGGCCGCGCAAGTGCCTTTTTGTTTTTTTGTTTAGCGACTTGAGGGCAACCTTCAAGCTGCCCCCAAAGTACATACAACGCAAGATACCATCTTTTACTTGCCAATTCTTAGGGCCAGACCCTCTCAACTGACTAAATAGATCAGGGGACTTTCTACTCAAAGGCCGGTCGATTGTGGTAATTTCCCTTTATAAATCGCCCGGAGTCTCGATGATTAAGCTTAACTTTCACCCCACTGGTCGCCATTTTTTACAAATCCCCGGCCCAAGCCCTGTGCCAGACCGCGTATTGCGCGCGATTAGCCTGCCAACGATCGATCATCGTGGGCCAGAGTTTGCGGCTCTCGGCCGCAAAGCCATCGAGGGGATGCAAGCCATTTTCAAGACCAAGCAACCTGTCATCATTTATCCGGCTTCTGGCACGGGAGCCTGGGAGGCCGCGCTGGCCAATACCCTGAGCCTCGGGGATCATGTGTTGATGTATGAAACGGGCCACTTTGCCTTTCTCTGGAATCGCCTGGCGACCCGACTGGGACTTAAAACCGAGGTCCTGTCTTTTCAAGGTCACGACGATCAGTTTCCAACCGTAGCCGGCTGGAGACGTGGCGTTCAAGCCAATCAAATTCATGAGCGGTTGGTGCAAGACCGCGCACACAGCATCAAGGCCGTCTGTGTCGTACACAATGAGACTTCAACTGGCGTGACCTCAGACATTACCGCGGTGCGTAAAGCGATTGACGATGCCAAGCACCCAGCGCTTCTGATGGTGGATACCATCTCGGGGCTGGGCAGCGCCGATTATCGTCATGATGAATGGGGTATCGACGTTGCCATGGCCGCCTCGCAAAAAGGCTTGATGCTGCCACCGGGTCTCAGCTTTAACGCCCTTTCTGCGCGCGCGATCGAGGCCTCAAAATCAGCCAAGATGCCACGCTCGTTTTGGGCGTGGGACGAAGCTCTAGAGATGAATAAGGGGGGCTATTGGCCTTCAACCTCAAGCACCAATCTGTTGTACGGCCTGTCAGAAGTGATCGATATGTTTGCCGAAGAAGGCATCGATAACGTCTTTGCCCGTCATCAGCGCTGGGCAGCGGGCATACGCGCCGCCGTCACCGCTTGGGGCCTGCCTATTCAGTGTGCAGATCCAAGCGTGTACTCACCGATTTTGACCGGCGTGATTACTCCTGAGGGCGTTGACGCCGATGAAATCCGCAAGCTGATTCAACACCGTTTTGATTTATCGTTGGGTACAGGTTTAGGCAAAGTCAAGGGACGCATGTTTCGCATTGGACACCTTGGCGACAGCAACGATCTGACCTTGCTGGCAACCTTAGCTGGTGTCGAGATGGGCCTCAAACTTTCGGGCGTGAAGCTCGCCGGTAGCGGCGTGCAAGCTGGTATGGATTATTTTTCAAACGGAGCCTGAGCGTGCTAGCACCAACGGCAATTGCCAAGCCCCTGCATTTTTTTCCGGCCAAGTCAGGGGGGGCATCGCCTCTCGCCCAGTTATTATCGAAAGACATCCGCGGAGAAGTCCTGTTTGACGCCGCCTCGCGTGGTCGTTATTCAACCGATGCGTCGATCTATCAAATCACCCCAATCGGCGTAGTGGTGCCGCGCGACCAAGCAGACGTGTTACGCGTGCTCGATATCGCTCGAGATCAAAACGTCGCAGTCCTGTCGCGCGGTGCAGGCACCAGCCAATGCGGGCAGACCGTTGGCGACGCACTGATTATCGACAACAGCAAATGGCTGTGCAACGTGATCGCCTTTGACGCTAACGCAATGACGATCACTGTCGAACCTGGCATGGTGCTCGATCACTTAAATGCTTGGCTCAAACCACATGGCCTCTGGTTTCCGGTTGACGTCTCGACGAGTGCGCAGTGCACGATTGGCGGTATGACCGGCAATAACTCCTGTGGCTCGCGCTCGATTGAATACGGCAACATGGTGCATAACGTACTGAGCATCGATGCGGTGTTGGCCGATGGCACTCAGACAAATTTTGGTTCGCTGAATACACCTGTTTTGGGCGCACGTCTGCAAAATATTTTAGAGTCACTCAAAACCATTGCGACCCGCGAGCGCGCCGAACTTGCTGAGCGCATTCCAAAAGTATTACGACGCGTCGCTGGCTACAACATCGATTTATTTGACTGTCAA
>CANKOW010000107.1 GCA_947484295.1 Alcaligenaceae bacterium
CCAAGTTGGCCTGTGCACCATTACCTGTGGCCCTGGTCTTACGCAAGTTGGTACATCTCTGAGCATTGCCGTGCGCAACCGCTCGCAGATGGTCTTAATTACTGGGCAAATTGCTGCAGGTGCAAAAAACAACATTCAATCCATGGATCAACGTCGCTTTGTTGAGGCCTGTGGTGCTCGGTTTCACGACATCAGCAGCGCCGATAACTTAGCCGACGAAATGGCAGAGGCGTTTTATGCCGCGCGCGTGCATCGCATCCCTGTTGTGCTCAATCTGGATATGGCGCTGCAAGAGCAGTCTTTTGACTGGGATTTTGACTATCGGCCCTCGACCAATTTCTTGCCCGCCCCGATTGGTGCTCCAAGCGACGAGTCACTGCAGCCATTGCTAGAAAAGCTAATCGCTGCCGAACGGCCGGTCATCATCGCGGGCCTTGGCGCGCAACGCGGGAATGCGAAACCAGAGATTCTTAAACTCGCTGCCCAACTCGGTGCGTTAGTCGGCACCTCACTGCAAGCGAAAGATTTGTTTTTGGGCGAAGAATACAACCTCGGTATTTCAGGGACCTTTGCGTCGGCACCTGCCGAGCACCTATTTGCCGAGTCAGACTTTGTGTTGGCGCTGGGCGCTGAGTTGGGCTACTACACCGCTGAGGGCGGTTTGATGTTTCCTTCAGCCGAGGTCGCACGTATCGATATCAAAGCAGCACCAGACGAGATTGGCGTGATCCCTGGTCTGTACGTTTGTGGTGATGCCAAGAAAACGGCAGCTGCCTTGAGCAGGCTACTTGAGGCCCGCAAGGTACAAAAAGAGGGTTTCCGTACCGCAGCGACTCGCGACACTTTAAACGCACCGGCCGCCGTCTTTACCAAGCCAACCGATGGCTTGGATCCACGTCTACTCGCGAAAAATCTATCGCAAGGTTTGCCTAAAGATGTTGTGCTCACCATCGGTGCCGCGCATTATTTTTCGTTTCCGGCGATGTACACGGCTTTACCTGAGGGTGCTCTAGTTCACTTCTCGCATCACTTTGGCGCAGTGGGCCAAGCGCTGCCGCTTTCAATTGGCGTGAGTGTCGGGCATCCCGGGCGTGCGCACGTTGCAATGGAAGGCGACGGCAGTGTCATGATGAACTTGCAAGAACTCTACACCGTTACCCGACACAAGATTCAACTGGTGCTAATTATCTGGAACGATGCAGGCTACGGCGCTGAGGTACACAAGCTCAAAGCAAAAGGCTTTGATCCATCGCTTGCACAATGGCAGTCGGCAGATTTTGCGGCCATTGGAAAAGCTTTCGGTGGCGATGGGGTACGACTCGCGTCCGAGGCTGACCTCGCACCGACGATCGAACGCGGCATCAAAGCCGGCGGCTTATTTATCATCGATGCGCGCGTGTCACCATCCGAGATGAGCGACCCCTACGGCAAGCTGCATTTTGGTCGCGAAAATCGTGCACCACACTTACGTCGACTGAACAAGGGCGCTTAAGCATGCGCTTTGAAGGAGAATTTAGCGTTCCAGGGCAACCCCGCGCGGTGCTTGAGCGTTTTGCTGAAGTCGAGCGAATGGTCAAGTGCATGCCGGGCGCCAGCATTGATGGGCGCGACGACGATGGCAACTATCTAGGCGGAATGTTGGTTGCCTTTGGACCAAAGAAAATTAAGTTCAAAGGCAAAGTGACCGCCTCGGTCGATTTAGAGGCCTTGACTGGAAAACTGCACGTGCGCGGTGCCGCAGATATGCGGGCCGGCGCGCGTGCTGAGGTCAACGTGGTGTACACCGTACGCGACGATGCATCTGCGAGCAAGCCAACCAGCATCGTGGCACTGACCTCGGATGCAGAGTTAGGTGGTGTGTTGGCTGATTTCGGCAGTACGGGTGGCATCGCCGTCACGCAGGCGTTGATGGATGTATTTGCTCAACGCTGCGCCGAAGAATTCAGCAAAGAGGCAAGTGTACCGACAAGCGAGGGCGCCCCACAGCCAAGCACAGCAGCGACCGCCAGCGAAAGCGCGACCAGCACAAATACGTCGGGCCAAGGCAGTGCAACAACCGCAGCCTCAAGCCCCGCGCCTGAGCAGGCCAACGAAGCTCTGTCTGCAAACGCCTTGCTCTGGTCGATTATTCGAACAAAGTTTAAACAATTTAAAAAATGGCTAGGCCTTAGGAGTTAATCATGCTTCACGCTTTGATCGTACGCCTCAAACTCGCGCTTGTATTAGTCTTCGTCCAAGCTTGTCTCGTGCCAACCTCTTGGGCTGCAAACGAACCCGCGTGGCCGACTAAGCAGGTGACTCTGGTTGTGCCCTATCCTCCTGGCGCGATCACTGATACGGTTGGCCGTCGACTTGGCAATCAACTGGGTGCGGCCCTAAGTGTGCCGGTGGTGATTGAAAATAAACCGGGAGCCGGCGCAAATCTCGGCGCTGCCTATGTGTCTAACTCACAGCCTACCGGGGCGACCATCCTGTTCACCTCGTATGGCAACATCATGATTGACTCGGTTACCGAGGCGCAACATAAGTTATCGCCCGTAGCTGCTGTCGGGCCAATGACTGTGGTGATGCTGGTACGACCAGACTTACCCTACAAAACAATTGAAGAGTTAGTCGCCTACGCACGCGCGAATCCGCAAAAAATTAGTTTTGCAAGTGTTGGCATTGGCAGCTCGTACCATCTCTTAATTGAACAAATGAACACGCTCGGCAAACTTGATATGGTTCACATCCCCTACAAGGGTGGGGCTGCCTCAATGGCCGATTTTCTTGGGGGTCGGGTTGACGTGATGCTCGCGACTTGGCTCTTTGCAAGGCCCTATGTGAATGACAATCGTGCGCGAGCAGTCGCTTTGACAAACGGCGAGCGTTCACCAACATTGCCCAATCTGCCCACTGTCAATGAACGGGCGGTGCCTGGGGTCAAGCTCATTGATGGGCTGGGCGTCTTTGCACCTAAAGGGCTACCCGAGGCTTTAGTTGCACGGTTAAACAAAGAGATTAATCAAATCATCCAAGAGCCAGCCATGAAAGCCTGGCTCACCAACGAAGCGATACCCCCCACCCCAATGACGACAGCCGCCTTTGAAAAAATGTTAGTCGATGAGGCCAAGCCGTTAGATAAATTAATCCGCGAAAACAAAATTGGTATGAAGTAGGCTACTCAACTTTCGCGCCACTCTCGGTGATGATTTTTTTCCAGCGAACTTGCTCTTCTTTCATGTATTGAGTGAACTGCGCAGGAGTACCCCCTAAAAGCACGGTACCTTGCGGAGCGAGTTTAGTTTTAAGCGCAGGCTCTTGCAGTGCGGTCGCCAGCACACCGCTTAATTTTTTGATGATCTCGGGGGCAACGCCTTTCGGCACGACCACGCCTTGCCATGCGCCCATCACCCAATCTGTCGTGCCCAGCGCCTCATTAAAAGTGGGTACATCCGGAAACAATGGGCTGCGCTGCGTCGCCGCAATCGCCAACGGGCGCACTCGCGCATCAGACAGCATCGCCACTGCTGCGCTTAAAGTCGAAAACATGAACTGCGTACGACCACTGGCGACATCAATCAGCGCTGGAGATTCGCCCTTGTAGGCAATGTGGCTAGACTCTAAACCAAATTCTCGTGCGAAGGCGGCGGCAGGCAAGTGGGTCATCGTGCCCGCGCCGCTTGAACCATAGTTCATATTGCCCTGAGCTTTTGCATACGCCACAAACTCTTTGAGCGAACGCGGTGCCAAAGTTGGCGTCGTTAAAAACACCAAAGGATTCGTCGCCGTCAACATCACGGGCGCAAAATCTACAAAAGGATCGTACTTCACACTCTGGTACAAGAGTGGCCCTAAAACGATTGCTGAAGTCGCATAAAAAATTGTGTACCCGTCTGGCTCGGCACGCGCAACTTCTGCCGCAGCAATATTGCCACCGGCGCCTCCTTTGTTCTCGACAACGACCGTCTCTTTAAGCGCTCGAGTCATCGCTTCAGCAAAAATTCTTGCCGAAATATCCGCAGAGCCACCGGGCGCAAACCCGACAATCATTCGAATCGGCTTGTTCGGATAAGGCTGACTTTGCGCGCTCACATTTTGGGTAAGCAACAATGTCACGGCGGTCAGGCATAACAGTAGTTTTTGTCTCATATTTTTATTTTCAGTCACGACATCAATCAACTTGCAGCGTCTGCATATCTCGACTCAGCAATCTCGCGCTACCACCACAAGGCTTTTTTACACTAGGCGCTGGCTTTGCGCAATGCAAAACAAGTCATCTCGTCGCGCAGGGCACAACATCTCGGGTAAGATCGTTAGCAATAATCAAAGACAAAGCGCCTAGCGCTAGAGATAACAACTTCAGGAGGCAGTATGGATCTTCATCTCGCAGGCAAACGCGCCTTAATCACGGGTGGTTCAAAAGGTTTGGGCTTTGGTGCCGCCAAAGCACTCGCATTAGAGGGCTGTGCTGTTCACCTTGTGTCGCGCTCTGCCGGTGACTTAGAAGCAGCTGTTGGCGAAATCAAAAAGGTGTCTAACGTCGAGGTGTCTTTCACTGCACTAGATTTGACTAAACCGGCCAATGTCGAGTTATTGAGAACCCGACTTGCGACCACCGATATTTTGGTCAACAACGCAGGCGCCGTGCCGCTAGGGTCGATCGAAGACTTTGATGATCAAAGCTGGCGCGATGGTTGGGATCTAAAAGTGTTTGGCTACATCAACATGACCCGCTTGGCCTTTCAAGTCTGGAAACCTCTCAAGACACCCGGCGTCATCGTGAATGTGATTGGCCACGCCGGTGAAAACCTAACCTCAACGTATCTGGCGGGCACCTCAGGCTGTGCGGCGCTAATGGCGCTCACCCGTTCACTGGGTTCTGTAAGCCCTGAGCATAATATTCGCGTCGTGGGTTTAAACCCGGGCCCGGTGTTGACCGAGCGTCTTTATAATTTTTTACGCAAACGGGCCGAGTTAACTTTGGGCGATGCTGAAAAATGGAAGCAACTCGTTGCCTCAATGCCTTTTGGCCGCACCGGCAAAGTCGAAGAGATCGCAAACGCGGTTGCGTTTTTGGCCTCTGACTTGTCGGGCTACACCACTGGCACAATTATTACGATTGACGGTGGCGTGTCTTCGCGCGCAAAGACTTGGTTGTAGTGTTTAGGCTGCGGGCCAATTAAGCACCTTCGCTAAGGCCCCGCCCATCACCATCTCGAGATCTGTTCCTTTTAAAAAGCTCATCTCTTCGGTGAACAAGCTCACGCACTGCGCATAGGTGCAAGGTAATCGCGAGACATCCGAGCCCCACATCGAGCGCTCTGGCCCAAAGCCTTCAATGATGCGCTGCAAGTAGGGCTGAATGTTTTTAAATGGATACGGGTGCGTGCTATAGCCAGGCGCAGACGTCACCTTCACTGATAGATTTTTATGTCGCGCCAGTTTGAGCATAATATCGAGGTCGGCAAAACAGGCATCATCGCGTAAGGCACTTTTGCGACCCATATGATCCAAAATAAGTTTCAAATCGGGATAACGCGTTGCAAGTCGATCCAACACAGCAAGTTGCTCAGACATCAGCACCATCACCGGAATCCCAAGACGTTCACAGCCAGCCCAAAACCAATCCAGTGAGCTATCCGCCAACCAGCGTGACCACTTCGCTTTGTGAAACGTCATACGAATACCAAGCATGCCCGGTTGCGTGAGCCAGGTTTCAAGCAAACCACGCGCGTTTGGATCCTCAGGATCAAAGCGCCCCATGATGCCGTAACGACCAGGGTAATTTTGTACGGCTTCAAGAGCAGTCAAATTTTTACTGCCAACCATGGATGGCGGCACGATGATCGCGCGTGACACGCCCGTCGCGTCCATCAACTCAGTCATTTCTGCTGCTTCGAAAGGCTTTTCGCGATGTGGTCGCGCGCCCTCTCCGGCGATGATGACTGTGTGCCCAACATCTTCGGGCATCCAAGGGCGATCAGGGCGATGGGCCTCCCAGAGGTGAACCTGTGCATCGGTGATAACCATATATGCTCCTTGTTATTCTGGGCTAGTATTTCACCCATTGTCTAATGATTAACATCTTTTGTTTGATGTCTTTTGCTTGATGCCCGTTACCCATTGCTTGTTGTCAGGCACTTCGTTATTTCAGTATCTTAGCCTGTCTCTCTAAAGGAAACTTCCATGTCGACCGCTCCGCTTGAACCTCTGCGTTTTACCCCCATCGCAACCGAAGATCTCACGCCCGAACAACAAGCGGTCATGAACCTTTATCGCTCGGGATGGCAAGCACAATTAACTGACTTGCCCAAACATCACTGGATGACCTTGCGCTCGCCTAAGTTTGCAGCGGTTGTTACGCCCGTCAGTAATTATTTTCGCAATGAATCTTCACTACCCGCACGCTTAAATGAATTTGCGATTTTGCTTACCGCGCGCCACATGGAATCTCAATTCGAATGGGGCTTACACAGCAAGTGGGCTGTCAGAGACGGCGTGTCGCCTGCAGTGGTCGACGCGTTACCACGGGGTGGTAAACCAGCAGGCCTGCAGGCTGATGAAGATATTGTCTACGACTTCGTCACTGAACTTCTTGATACAAAACACGTCAGCACCGCCGCCTTTCAGCGCGCGAAAACATTACTGAGCGACCAGCAATACTCTGATCTCGTATGCGTTGTCGGTTACTACACGATGGTGTCAATGGAAATCGCAGCCGCGGGTGTCGACTTGCCTGACTGGGCAGACACCGTCGCAGCGGCGAAGGCGCGTGCCTAAGATTTTGGCTGATGAGTGTAATCTCGAGCCAAGACGGCTCGAGATCAGCGCTTACCTCGTAGGCTCAGTCCAATTGCTTCGGACGCTGAGACTTTCATCTAAGTTGTGCGGCATCAGCCCTTTGCCGCAGGTTTTTTCTGCGTCTGCGCAGCATGCTTAGACTTCATATAGTTTGAAAGCGTCGTTTTTTGTGGTGCTGACAAGCCATCCCAGAAAGCGAGCCACTTTTGCTGCACGGCATCCATTTTGGCGTCGATCGTGGTGCGCATGGTCTTTTGCTGAGCCATGACAGCTCTTGGATCCACGATGTCTTTTGTCAACTGCTCTTGCATCGCTTTACGCTGCTCAGCCCGCAGCGACTGTTTAGTGGCCTGTAATTCTTTACGCGCAACCTGTGCTGTATCAAGCTGCGCCTGTTGGGCTGGAGCTAAGGCGAGTTGATCAATGACAGCTTGTGGGATTTGCCCCATCGGGCTCTCGCTACCACCTTTTGCTGCAGCCTGAGGTTGACGATGCATACTGCCATGTGGGCCAGCACCTTGTGGGGGCACAACCGTTTGCGCCAAGGCGCTTGCTGCGACGAGCGTGAAACCCAAACCTGCGATCAATGAACGTGCTGAAATGTATGTCATGGCGTGAACTCCTGTGTGATTACGCAACCACATCTTCACACGCGACTCATTTCAGCAATGTTTCGAGCCGAGCCTCACCTGTTTCAAATGATTTCGACTCGAAATGGCACTATTTACCCCGCATCGTCTCAGGTAACCAGGTCACGATCTCTGGGTACACGGTCAAGATCGCGATCACGATCAACATCAAAAACACGTAGGGTGTTGAACCCGCGACGATCTCTGAAAACTTCGCGCCCCCAGAGATACCGTGAATGGTAAACAGATTCAAACCCACGGGCGGGGTGATCTGCCCAAGTTCAATCAAGATCGTGATGATGACGCCAAGCCAAATCAGATCAAAACCAAAAATCTTGATGACAGGCAAGAGCACAGGCAAGGTCATGTAGATCATCGAGATACCATCTACAAAACAACCGAGGATGATGTACAGCACGACCAAGATGAAAAAGAACTCCCACTTACTGAGACCGAGACCAACGATCCACTCACTAATCTCGCGGCTCACACCTGAAAAAGTCAACGCTGTCGACAAAATCTGCGCACCGATGATAATCATCGAGACCATACAAGTCGTCTTAACCGTTGACATCACCGAGTCGCGCAACACCGGCCAAGTCAGCTGGCGATAGCCTGCTGCCAGCACGAGGGCACCCGCCGCCCCCACAGCAGCGGCTTCGGTTGGAGTGGTCAAGCCAGAGTAAATGCCACCCAGCACCAACACCAAGAGCGACACAATCGGCATCACATCCCAAAGAGGATTGGACTTACCCGACAGAAGCTCGGACGCCTCTTTCAGTTTTGCATCAGGCACAGGCGCGATGGATGGATCTCTGTACACGATAATGGCGATGTAAATCATGAAGACCAAGCTCATCAGCAAGCCAGGCAAAATCCCCGCAATGAACAAGCGGCCCACTGACTCTTCAACCAAGGCCGCATAAAGCACCATCACGATCGAGGGAGGAATCAAAATACCCAACGTACCGCCAGCCGCTAACGAACCATACACGTGGCTAGACCGATAGCCAGCCTTTTTGAGCTCTGGTATAGCCACCGTGCCTACACTCGCGGCAGTAGCCACGCTTGACCCACTGACCGCTGAGAAAATCGCACAAGCAACAATGTTGGCATGCAACAAGCCACCCGGCAATTTATGCAAGAGCTTCACAATCCCCGAATAAAAAGCCTTACTGGTACCGCTTCGCAAAATCACTTCGCCCATTAACAAGAACATGGGCACTGCGATCAGAATATAACTATTGGCGTTATTCCAAACGACCGAGCTTAAGCCAAGCAATCCAACCCAGCCTTTGGTCATCATGATGACGATGACACCAACAATACCTAGCGCAAACGCTGTCCATTGACCAACAAACAAAAAAACGCCCAGGGCAATAAATAAAACAGCAATAATGACTTCTGAGCTCATGGCAATCTCACTAAGGTAGATTTTTAAATTTTGTGAAAGTGAAAATTGCTAGTTGCAGGGTTAAAACTGCACAGCCCAACACCACAATGCTCATTGGTACCCACTCGGGAGTTTGCAAAATCGAGACGGCACGTACATCTTGCTTGTAGGCATAGGCGGTGTGCAGAACCAAAAAATAAGTCAGGATGGCAGAGAAGAGCAGTGCCGAAATCGTAATCAGGGCTTTGACCCAGAAAAATGCTGCCCCCTTTAGTTTGTCGTATAGCAACTCGATGCGGATAAAGGCGCCTTCTTTTAAAGAATAGCCAAGCCCCAAAAAAATGACGGCCGCGTTCAAATAGCCCGCGTACTCATCGGCAATTTGCGTCGAGTGATTGAAGAAACGTGCAATCACTTCAACGCAAACCAACAATAAAATTAGAACTGTCGCCAGGCCCGCTAAGTAGCCTGTGCCTTGTACGATCTTGGACGCGATCCGTGACACCATGATCAATACCTATTAACGGTTAAGGACTGCGCGAATTTCTTTCACAGCAGCGACGGCATTGGGACCCTGTGCTTCTGCCCACGAGGTCCAATACGGCTTCATCAACTCGGTGAGCTTATCCACTTGGTCTTGTGGTGGCACAAACAAATCGACTTTGAATTTCGTTTTCAAAATTTCAAGGTCGCGAGTTTCGTCTGCCGCGTTTTCACGCGTCATCTTGGGGCCCCACTCTGCAGCAACTTTATCTAACGCAGCACGTACTTCGGGCTTTAGCTTTTTGTAGGCATCAGCGTTAACCATGATGTAGTCAGGGCCACCAGCATGAATGCCAGGGATATAACCCCAATTCACAAACTCGCTCCATTTGGCGCCGACCACGTTAAAGCCCGCAGTCATAAAGCCATCCACCACACCACGCTCAACAGCCAACGGCACCTCGGCAAACGTCAACGACACTGCCGAGCCACCTAAGCGCTTAAGCATCTCGCTTTGCTTGCCGTCGGTTGTACGAAATTTACGGCCAGCAAACTCTTCGATCGATTTAATTTGCGGGCCACGACCAAACAGATTTTGTGGTGGCCACGAAAAATAAAACAAGGTCTTAACACCCGCTTTTTCGAACTCGGGCTCGGCATATTTTTTAATTATCGGCCAAACTTTATCGAGCTCATCTGAATTACGTACAAGCAGGGGCAAGTTTGCAACTGAAGCCAAGGGTGTTGAGCCAGAGATAAAACCTGAATAGCCTTCACCCATCTGCACTTGTCCGGTACCTGTTGCGCGCACCACTTCAGTTGCCTTGAAAGGGAACTCGCCAGCTGGCCGCACTGTAATGATCAGCTGGCCCTCGGTTTGTTTACGTACCTCAGCGGCAAACTCACCGAGCCGTAGGGTGATTGGATGGCTGGCGCCAGGAAATGCATACAGATCCCACTTGGTTTGAGCCGAAGTAGGCGACAACAGACTCAGCCCCGCGAACAGCAAAGCGAGTTTAAATATTGATTGAAGACGACGCATGACTTCTCCTTGAGGTAAGACTTGATTTACAAAATGCACTCGCACGACAACGGAACATTGCCGCTCACGATAATTGCCGTGCACCAATATGGTTCGAATACGGGTATAACTTTATCTCACGTTTTTGAACAGATCAGTGTTGTGAACGATTGTGATCTGCGTTTATATTCTGAGAAAAGTTTTAACGTCTAGCGGTGTTACTGTCAAGTCAGTAGGGCCTTACGAAAGGGAGTGCATACCCTAGGTACTCCTAGTGACCGTAGGGTCGAGGAACCGCTGGAAACGAGCTTTTAAAAAAATAAACGATTAATCCGTAGACAAGCAATTCAACCAACAAGGAAGACAACACATGCGCGACTATCTAGCCTGGCGACTGGCGTTTGGCGTCACAACACCTTCGACCAACACCGTTGTTCAACCCGAATACGATGACATGCGCCCCCCCGGGGTCACGAATCACCTGGGGCGCATGGTCATCCCTGACATGGCGATTAATAACAACGCTGATTTTGATAAGTCAATCGAACTGATTGATGCAGCACTTGAAGGCGCCGTAGAGCGCGTCATGGACAGCAAGCCCAATGCCTTCGTCTTGGGGATTTCAGCCCTGTCGATTTGGGGCGGTAACGCAGCCTGGGGCGACGAGCTCAAAGCACGGATTCGCAAAGTGGCAGGCTGGGAGATCCCGGTCTCCCTTGCAAGCGACGCCATCGTAGCGGCGCTCAAAGCCCACGGCATCAAGCGCAAAATCGCTGTGATGGAACCCTATTACCCGTCGATTGAGCCACGTATGCAAGGGGTCTTGAATCCACATGGCTACGAAGTGGTGCG
>CANKOW010000108.1 GCA_947484295.1 Alcaligenaceae bacterium
CGAAGAAATCACCGCTGCGCAGGTGCGCGAAACCGTCAGCTTAGGATGCCCTGGCCCGAATCAGATGAAATCTTTTTTGCGTTGTGGCATGGGCCCATGTCAGGGGCGGTTTTGCAGCGTCACGGTCACTGAACTGATTGCACAAGAACGTAACGTCACTCCGCAAGAGGTGGGTCATTATCGTTTGCGCTTTCCAACCAAGCCGTTAACGCTTGGTGAGTTGGCGGCACTGCCACAAACAGACGACTCTAAAAAAGCCGTGATTCGTTTAAAGAAACCGGTGTAAGTCTCGAGCAACGATTGCAATGACAGAACACGCGCACACCGCACCCGTCATCATTATTGGTGGTGGGTTGCATGGAAGTTCAACCGCCCTGCATCTGGCGCGCGCGGGTGTTCACGCATTAGTGCTTGAAAAAAACTACATTGCCCGTCATGCGTCTGGGGTCAATGCAGGAGGGGTGCGAACGCTTAGTCGGCATCTGGCAGAGGTGCCCTTGTCGCTGGCCTCGCGTGAAATCTGGTTAACGCTACAAGACTGGGTCGACGACGATTGCGGCTTCGATCAAAACGGCCAAATGCGCGTCGCCGAAGACGAGGCAGATGTTGCAACATTGCGTACGCGCTTACAAACCATGCATGAGCATGGTTATACCCACGAAGAGTGGCTAGGCGCTGACGAGTTGCGTGCGATCGTGCCGGCGATCACGCCCAGCATTCAGGGCGGTTTGATTGTGCGTGCCGATGGCTCGGCCGATCCCTATCGCACGACCCGTGCTTTTAGATTTAAAGCGCAAAGCTTAGGCGCACGCGTCATCGAAGGCATTCAGGTACGACACCTGCAGCGCAGTGCTGGTCAGTGGCAGGTGCAAACCGATCAAGGCCTGTTTACTACCCCTATTTTGGTCAACTGTGCAGGTGCTTGGGCCGATAAAATCGCGGCCCAAATGGGTGAGCCTGTGCCGCTTGACCCAGTGGGGCCCATGATGTTGGTGACCACCGCGATGCCGCATTTTTTAGATCCGGTCGTGTTGGGCACCGGGCGCCCGCTGTCGTTTAAACAACGGGCCAACGGTACGGTACTGATTGGCGGGGGGCGTTTGGCTTACGTTGATCGCGAGCGTGACTGGAGCGAACTTGATTTCAGACAACTTGCCCAAGGCGCCCGAACGGTATGCGATTTATTTCCGCACATGAAACAATCTGTCATCAGCCGTGGTTGGGCCGGTATTGAGGCGCAGATGCCAGACGGGATTCCGGTGATTGGCCCAAGCAGTACTGAACAAGACCTGTATCATGCCTTTGGGTTCTCGGCACATGGGTTTCAGATGGGGCCCATCGTTGGCAAGATTACCGCTGATTTGATCACGACGGGTCAAACGGATTTACCGATTACCCCTTTTTCAATCGCGCGCTTTCAGACAGGTGCGCCTTCTCTTACTCAGGAGCATTTTCATGGCTAACATTACTCGCTTAGATTCAAACGCACGGCTCAGCCGCGTGGTCATTCATGGTGACACGGTGTATGTTGCAGGCATCACTTCAAGCGTCAAGGGTGACATCGTCGAGCAAACGCGCGATGTGTTTCGCCAAATCGATGGCTATTTAGCCGCTGCCGGTTCAGACAAGCATCACCTGTTGACTGCACAAATCTGGCTCAAAGACATCACTGCAGATTTCGCGGGCATGAATAGTGTGTGGGCTGAATGGGCGCCTAAAGAGGCGTTACCCACACGTGCAACAGGTGAAGTCAAACTGGCTGCACCCGATTTGTTGGTTGAAGTGATCGTTTCTGCTGCCAAAAAATAAGTATGTCTAACGTTGCGGTCATCGGCGCCGGCCCAGCTGGCCTGATGGCAGCTGAGACGCTTGCGCAGGCTGGTCACACGGTGCAAGTGTTTGAAGCCAAACCCTCGGCGGGCCGCAAGTTTTTGATGGCGGGTCGCGGTGGGCTCAATATCACGCACTCTGAGCCTGCCGAGCGCTTCAATGCACGGTATGGTGCCCGTGCGGCCGAGTTTGCGGCGATGTTGGCTGCGCTCAACGCTAATACCCTCTGTGAATGGGTGCACGGTTTAGGGGTCGAAACCTTTGTCGGTTCGTCGGGTCGAGTGTTTCCGGCTGAGTTGAAGGCGGCGCCGTTGTTGCGGGCCTGGGTCAATCGTCTGCGCAAACAAAACGTGCAGTTTTTGATGCGGCATCGGTGGCTGGGGTTTGAACTTGACCACGGCTCAGAGGCTTCAGGGCCAGCGTCTAGTCCGTCAGAGAAACGAGTCCCAGAGGCGCAAGTAGCCGCGAAACCTACTCTGCGCTTTGAATCACCAAAAGGCGAAGTGACGGTCACGCCTGATGCGGTCGTTCTCGCCCTAGGCGGCGGCAGCTGGGCGCGCCTGGGCTCAGACGGTGCTTGGTGGCCGTTGTTGCAACAACTAGGTGTGCAGCTTGCGCCGTTGCTGCCAAGCAATGGTGGTTTTGAAACACAGTGGTCGCAACACTTTGTAGATCAGTGTGCGGGCCAGCCGCTTAAGACCGTTGAGTTTTGGTTGGCGGCCACGCCTGCGAAGGCAACCAAAGGGCGTGGCAAAAGCGCAAAGGCCGCAGGCCCACAAGCGACGGCGCTACAGCCGCACTTGCGCGGTGAGTGTTTGATCACTGAGCATGGTCTAGAGGGTGGCGCCATCTATACCCTTTCGGCCGCGTTGCGCGATGAAATCCTGCGTAACGGGCAAGTCACGCTGTACGTTGATTTACTGCCTGATCACACCGCTGAAAAAGTCTTGACTGAAGTGTCGCACCCTCGAGGTACGCGCTCACTTTCATCACACCTTCGCTCACGCTTAGGTATACATGGCGTCAAAGCCGCGTTGTTGCGCGAATGCTTGTCCGCTGAAACGTTTAAGGATTCAGCGCAGTTAGCCGCGGGCCTCAAAGCCTTGCCAATTGTCTTAACCGCGTGCCGACCAATCGACGAGGCGATCAGTACGGCAGGTGGTGTGCAGTTTGAAGGTCTCACCAAGCAGCTGATGATCAAAACCTTGCCCGGCGTGTTTTGCGCAGGAGAAATGCTCGATTGGGAAGCCCCCACCGGCGGCTACCTCATCAACGGCGCAATGGCCTCGGGTAAAGCGGCTGCGGTTGGGGTGAGTGAGTGGCTGAGCCGCTAGGCGCTACTTTTTGTTTTGCGCTTTGATGCTGCGGCTAGATTCTGATTTGCCCACGCCAAAGCGCTGTTTAGCCCTATATTTTTTGCTCAATTTGTGCAAAAGTTAGGGCTTGCGCTTGCCTCACAAACCCTCCTTGAGCCTATCCCATCATGAGCCTTCTCAGCCCTGACGAACTTGCCGCTTTAATCCCCGCCGAGTCATCGATTTTTCCGGCACCAATCCCGGTTCAATGCGTCTCAAGTGATGAGTTTTTGCCTGGCGTTCAAACGCCTAAGCAAAAAGAATATGAAGCACGTGTGAAGGCGCTTGGCGCAGAGCTTGCAAAAAAACAGGGTCTTACGCGTCGTAAGTTTTTTAAATCAGCGTCGGGGATGGCGGCCGCGTTTTTGGCGATGAACGAGACCTATGGCCCAGTGTTTGGCGTGTCGAGCGCCGAGGCCGCGACGCCCGAGATGGCCAATCAGCGCGCGCAGTCGCTGTCTGGCCAGTTCATCATGGATATGCACACGCACTTTTTGCGTGATGACACTACCCTCGCAGGTTTTGTGCGTAGTCGCGAAGCAGTTGGCAAAGCGGGTTGGAACCCAGCCCTAGTGGGTAAGCCCCAAACGCTTGAAGATCTTAAGTTTGCCAATTACTTAAAAGAAATATTTTTGGATAGCGACACCAAGGTGGCGTGCATTAGCGGTGCGCCCTCAGAGAAGGTGACCGATTGGTTTTTAACCAACGACATGAAAAATCAGGCACGTGCCACCATCAACTCAATCGCAGGGTCAAAGCGCGCCTTTGCTCACGCCATCTTTACCCCAGGCTATGCCGGTTGGCTAAACGAAATCGATCGCGCCATTGAAGTGCTTAAGCCCGACTCATTTAAGGGTTACACGATTGGTGACAACACCAACAAACAGTTGTCGGTGCACCCTTGGCGTTTAGATGATGAAAAACTTGTGTACCCCGCCTATGAAAAGTTTGTCAAAGCCGGGCTTAAAAACGTGTGTATTCACAAAGGATTGTTTCCACCCTCGGTTGAAAAGAATTTTCCAAACCTCTTGCAATACGCCAGGGTCGATGACGTGGCGAAGGCGGCAAAAGATTGGCCACAACTGAACTTCATTATCTATCACGGTGGCTATCGTTATAGCGGTGGCGGCGGCGCACAGGGCGCCTGGGAGCAATTTGAAAAAACAGGTCGCATCGACTGGGTGAGTGATTTGGCAGATATCCCCGGTAAGTATGGCGTCAACAATGTGTATGCAGATGTCGGTCAATTATTTGCGCAGTCTACGATCGCTGATCCGCGCGTTTCGGCGGTGATGATGGGCCAGTTGATCGCTGGCTTGGGCGCAGATCACGTCTGTTGGGGTACCGACGCCATCTGGACCGGTGCACCGCAGTGGCAAATCGAAGCGTTGCGTCGTCTTGAAATCCCAGAAGACTTACAAAAACGTTATGGGTTGAAGCCGCTAGGCCCGGCCGACGGCCCCGTCAAGCGCGCCATTTTTGGCGAGAACAATGCGCGGCTGTACAACTTTACGGCGGCTCAGCGGGCTGCCGTGAGCGGCGATAAGATCGCCAGTGGTAAAGCGATTTATGACCGGCACGGTGAGGGGCGCACCAACATGGCTTATGGATATGTCAATCGCGGTGTTGTGTGACTGTTTGAGGTAACCGCTATGGCTGACCGAGAGCAGTGGAAATCACTGGTCGTTTGAGTAACGGGGCGGTACTTTTTTGCGTTTGCGACGGTCTGGCGTTGCGTTTGCGATGGGATCAGTCAGGTTCAGCAGTCAGCAAGTGCTGCTGAATCTGCTCGATGGCTTTGGTGATCTCGCTCAGCGCGAGATCTGAGCGCGCTTTATCCATCCGCGTGGTTAGGGTTGAGACGCTGATACCGGCAATCGGCACATTGTTCTTATCCCGCAACGGCACGGCAATCGAGCGCACACCTGGTAGTTCAATTACGTCACTAATGACAAAGCCACGCGTGCGCGCCCGTGCAATAGTTTTGCGCGCGTTGGCTTCAGAGTAGTTAGGATATTTTTCGCGACAGCGCTCAGCGTTGACTTTAAAAATACGCTCGATCTCGTTGTCATCCAAAAAGCTCATGATAGCGAGCGCGCCACCGCCCACGTTCAGCGGCCGTCGTTTACCAACCTCAAGCACAAACACCTTGATCGGAAAGGCCCCCTCAGCGCGATCAATACATACCCCATCAAAGCCTGCGCGCGCGGTGAGTGAGACGGTATCGCCCGTGGCTTGCGCAATCTGCTGAAGGTGAGGGTGACACAGGTCGCGAATATTGGTGCGCGGGCTTGCGGCCAGACCCATCTCGTAAATGGCACTACCTAAAAAATACCGTTTAGTGCTTTCGTCTTGTCGAATCAGGCCTTCAGACACCAAGCCTTGCAGGATCCGATGCGCGGTAGGACGCTCGATCGCGACCTCGGTGCACAGATCGATGAGACGGGCGCCGATTCGGTTACGTGCTGACACCCCGCGCAGCAGAGCTGCAACGCGTTGCACAACTTGCGTACCCGATTTGGTGGCGGCGCTTGGAATCGTCATCTCTCATTATTCCACATCTTGGTCGTACTAACCACATAGTTGTACACGCATGACACATGCCGACAACAAAATGCCGAGAGTAAGACCACCTCACAAATATTGCAGCGCGACTGCTGCGCTGAGGTCCTTTCACCTCGATAGTGCCAGTAAACTAGTACTCTGTTCGATATGACGTTCGGCGATTGCTCTTTTCAACATGACTTTCGAAGATTGCCATGCTCGTTATGCTTTTCGACGACTCAAGCCACATTTAGCCAATATGTTTGACGCGGCCCCTTTAGCGCACGCCCTGACATTCGACGATTCAAGCTACTTTGATCCAATATGTTCGATACCACCTCTTTAGCGCACCTACCTAAGCCTGCTCAATACGAAGCGCTGGCTACGCAAGCGCACGCCTTGATGGCAGGTGAACATAACCTGATTGCCAATGCCGCTAATTTGTCGGCGCTGGTGATGAGTTCGTTGCCTGATCTCAATTGGGCCGGCTTTTATCTGTACGACGGCACTGAGCTGGTGCTTGGGCCGTTTCAGGGTAAGCCGGCTTGCCTGCGTATTGCACTCAACCGCGGTGTGTGCGGCAAGGCGGCAACGACTGGGCAAACGCAACTCGTGCCTGATGTGCACGCGTTTTCTGGCCACATCGCCTGCGATGCCGCTTCGCGCTCTGAGTTAGTGGTGCCTTTGCTGCATCAAGGTAAGCTGCTTGGTGTGTGGGATGTTGATAGCCCCGTGCTGAATCGTTTTGATGCCATCGACCAAAATGGCATGCAAGCCTTGTGTAAAATTTTTCTTTCTTCACTGTTGCCGGAATAGACTCACTTATGAGCACACCCAACGCTTTAGACTTTGATTACGTCATCGTAGGTGCAGGCTCAGCAGGTTGCCTGTTGGCCAATCGTCTGTCGGCCGACTCGTCCAAACGCGTCTTGCTGCTTGAGGCCGGCGGTCCCGACAACTGGCACTGGATCCACATCCCTGTGGGCTATTTGTATTGCATCGGCAATCCACGCACCGACTGGTGTTACAAAACCAAAGCCGACCCAGGTTTGAACGGGCGTCAACTTGGTTATCCACGCGGTCGCGTACTGGGTGGTTGCTCATCGATTAACGGCATGATTTACATGCGCGGCCAACGCGCCGACTACGACGGCTGGGCTGCCCAAGGTAATGCAGGCTGGGGCTGGGATGATTTGCTACCTTTATACAAAGGCATGGAAAACCATCACGGTGGTGCCAGCGAGTTTCATGGTGCGGGCGGCGAATGGAACGTCGAGCGCGTGCGCCTGTCGTGGGAGATTCTGGATTCGTTTCGCGAGGCGGCTGCGCAGGCAGGCATCCAACCCGTCAATGACTTTAATTCGGGCGATAACGAGGGCAGCGACTACTTTGAAGTAAATCAGCGCGAAGGCTGGCGTTGGAACACGTCGAAAGCTTTTTTGCGCCCAATCAAACACCGCCGCAACTTAACGGTGTTGACGCACGCGCACACCACACGCCTGGTGTTTGAAGGTAAGCGTGTCACTGGTGTTGAGTTTCTGAAAGACGGGCACAAGCAAATCGCACGTGCGCACACTGAGGTGGTGATGGCTGCCGGCTCAGTCGGCACGCCGCAAATCATGCAGGCCTCGGGCTTGGGGTCAACAAGCTTGCTGGCGCCACTAGGCATTCAAACCGTGCACGAACTGCCTGGCGTAGGACAAAATTTGCAAGACCATTTGCAGTTGCGCATGATCTATCGCGTAGAGGGTACGCGCACCTTAAACACCATCGTGAATTCGTTGTGGGGTAAGGCAATGATTGGGCTTGAGTATGCCTTAACGCGACGCGGTCCGATGAGCATGGCGCCCTCACAATTGGGTGTGTTTGCCAAGTCAGCTCCGCAACAAGCACGTGCCAACGTTGAGTATCACGTGCAGCCGTTGTCGCTTGAAAAATTTGGTGAGCCCCTGCACAGCTTTCCAGCGTTTACCGCTTCAATTTGCAACGTGCGCCCTACCAGTCGTGGCCACGTCAATATCGTGTCGCCCGATACGGCGCAGTCGCCCGAGATTTTGTGTAACTACTTATCAACGGCCGAAGATCGTCGCGTGGCAGCCGACAGCATTCGTTTAACGCGCCGTATTGTTGGGCAGTCTGCCTTGGCGCGTTTTAATCCTCAAGAGATCAAGCCGGGCCTGACCGACGATAGCGAAGAGTCGCTCGCACGCGCAGCCGGCGAAATCGGCACGACGATTTTTCACCCTGTGGGTACCTGCAAAATGGGCCAAGACGCGATGGCCGTAGTCGATGCGAATTTGCGCGTGCATGGTGTGCAAGGCCTACGCGTGGCCGATGCGTCGATCATGCCAACCATTACGTCGGGCAATACCAACTCTCCGACACTTGTGATTGCCGAGAAGGCTGCAAAAATGATGTTGAGCGGGGCTTAGAGCGCTAAGATTTTTATCGACGCAAAACGTCTAAAGGTTGGTACGAAGATCTAAAGGTTGACACGTTAGTGTGACGGTTTAGGATTTGCGTCTGAGCCTAGCGCGCCAAGATTTGTACCAACTCTTGTAGTGGTTTGATTTCGCAATCCACCTCAAGCGCCTTGCGCTCAAGCACTACAAAATCACCCGCTTGCTGCGCTAACAACGGGTGATGCCAGGTACCTGGATGAAAACTCACACCGCACGAGCCATCCAGCCAAAAGGCCGCTAAGCTTGACTCAAGTGGCTTCCTGCCTTGAACGGCCGGGTCGCCTAAGGCAACCACCGCCACAAATGGCACGCCAGCTAACGGGATAAACGACTGACTGCCCAACACGTGACGCTCAAGTTCGCGTGCGATAAACGGCAGAGGGTTGGCCTGCGCACGATACAGATTTAAGCTCGCCTGGCCGCCTGCCGGCGACAGGTCGGGATCAGGCAGAGCGATCTTTTCGCATGTGCCCGCATTGATAAAAAGCCCGCTCGAGACAGCACCACCCAATACAGCACCGTAGGGGGCAAACGCAGTCGTGCTTAGAGTTTGAGTGTTCAGTGTGCGCATCGTTGCCTCGGGCTAAAGCCGGTTGGTACCCGTATCAGTGCTAGAGAGAAGACCAACGCTTCAGGCCAGAATCATTCAGAAACCATTGAGTGACAATTCTTACACATAATCGGTCGTAAAAGCTTTTGTTCGGGCCAACGCGTACGGTATAGTCTTTGTCAGTACAAGCATTGTTTGCGCGTAGTGCTTGATTTCTTTTTTACCCGCTTTAAAAGGTACCGCATGAATATGCCTCATTCCATCCAAATCATTGCAACGGTCTTATTTGCAGTGGCCATTGTGCATACGTTTTCGGTACCGGTGTTTGCGCGCCTCGCGCATAAAAATGGCCCGCATGCAGGCATGTGGCATTTTTTGTCTGAAGTTGAAGCGGTGTTTGGTCTTTGGGCCTTTGTGCTGTTGGTCGTGATGGCAATGCTTGCCGGTGTGCCCACCATGGTCAATTACGTCGACACGACCAACTTTACTGAGCCGTTATTCGTGTTTGCCATCATGGTGGTGGCTGCCAGTCGCCCTATTCTTGAACTGGTCGGTGGCGTTGTGCGTGCGATTGCACGAATGATCCCGGTGTCGCGGCAGCTCGCGACGTATTTTGTGGTGCTGACGGTCGTACCGCTATCGGGGTCATTAATTACCGAACCCGCCGCCATGACGCTAGCCGCACTGTTGCTGCGCGACGCTTACTTTAAGCGGCCAGGCCACAGTGCCTTCAAATACATGACGCTTGGTGTGTTGTTTGTGAACGTCTCGATTGGTGGCGTGTTAAGCGCTTATGCCGCGCCCCCGGTGCTGATGGTCGCACAAACGTTTGGCTGGGATTCTGCCTATATGTTGACCCACTTCGGTTGGCGTGCTGTCTTGGCCGTGTCGTTTAACGCTCTTATTTTGACTATCATTAATCGCAAAGTGTTGGCTAGCGGCGAGGTTGAAACACATCGCGGCGTCACGCAAGATGCCCCCGTAAACGTGCCGCCAATCACTATTTTGATCCACATTGCGTTCTTGGTTGGCATCGTTGTCTTTGCTCATCACCCCGCGGTCTTTATGGGGCTGTTAGTTTTGTTTATCGGCTTTTGCCACGCCTACAAGCGCTTTCAGTCGCCTTTGATGCTTAAAGAAGGCTTGATGGTTGGCTTCTTTTTGGCCGGCCTGGTGCTGTTAGGGACATTACAAAAGTGGTGGCTGCAAGATTTATTAGGTAGCTTGTCGCCCATCGTTTTGTTTTGGGGGGCAACCGCACTCACGGCCATCACCGATAACGCGGCCTTAACGTATTTGGGCTCGTTGGTCGAGGGCACCTCTGAGGCGTGGCGTTATATGCTAGTGGCCGGCGCTGTGACAGGCGGTGGTTTAACCGTGATTGCCAATGCGCCTAACCCAGCAGGTTTTGCGATTTTGAAATCAACCTTTGATAACGAAACGATTTCACCGGGCCCGTTATTTATTGCTGCCTTAGGCCCCACACTTGTAGCCGCCGCGTTGTTTTTGTATTAGTGTTTAGGTTGGTTAATCTCAGAGCACCCATCATGTCAGATCTTGCCTTCTCTACCCTTACTGAACTCGCGCAAGGTTTGCGCAACAAGCAATTTAGCTCTGAAGAGCTTGCGAAAGAATATTTAACGCGAATCGATAAAGGCAACAAAGAGCTACACGCCTATGTCAGCGTTGACGCAGACAGCGTGCTTGCGCAAGCCCGCGCCGCTGATGCACGCCGCGCGTCGGGCTACAGCTTAAGTGTTTTAGATGGCGTGCCGATTGCCGCAAAAGATTTGTGCGATATCGAGGGCCAAATCACCACGGGTGGCTCGCAAGATTGGTTAACACGTCGCAGCCCCACGACTTGCACGGCGGTCGAGCGCCTGTTGCGCGCTGGCATGATTAATCTGGGCAAAACCCACATGGTTGAATTTGCCTTTGGCGGCTGGGGCACCAACCCTGTCATGGGCACCCCTAAAAACCCCTGGGATTTGACAACCCATCGCGTACCGGGCGGGTCTTCAAGTGGCTCGGGCGTGGCAGTCGCTGCGGCGTTGGCACCAGCCGCGTTGGGCTCAGATACCGGCGGCTCGGTGCGGATCCCTGCCGCGTTAAATGGCATTACAGGATTAAAAACCACCCGTGGTTTAATTAGCTTGCATGGCGCCCTAGCGTTATCGGGCACCTTGGACTCGATCGGCCCCATGACGCGCGATATGCAAGACTCGGCCATCCTCACTGAACTGATGGCTGGCGCCGATCCACTTGATCCAACAAGCTGTGGTCACCCGCTGTTTCAATGGCAGGTCCCGCCTGAGGGCGCCAAGCCTTTACAGGGGATTCGTATCGCGATGTTCCCCGAGGCACAGTATCCCATTCCAGTCGGCGCCGACATCAAGCGC
>CANKOW010000109.1 GCA_947484295.1 Alcaligenaceae bacterium
GAACTTGTCACCAGCGATGGCTGTGAACTGCTGTGGGATGCCGAGGCATCATCGGGCGCGTTTGCCGTGCACGAAGTGGCAAAAGACCTGGGCGTGTTTGTGATGCACACCAATTCAGAAACCTCTTCACTGACTGCTGATCCCAAGCTACGCGTGGCGACTGCGTTTCGTTGCGCACGCCAAGGTATCCATGATGCGATCGCAGGGGGTTCTTATGGCGCACAGGTTGCGAAAGAACTTAAGCTCAGGCGCTGGATGAGTATTTCGCCTGACTACGCCTATGGCCGCGACACAACAACTGAATACTTTGAATATCTGAAGCACTTCAATAAAGACATCGAAGTGGTTGGCGAAGTTTGGCCAAAATTGTTTCAGGCAGACTACACCGAAAACATTACACGCATGGTGCAAGGTAAGCCACAAGCGATTTATTCGTGCTTGTGGGGTGGCGATATGACGTCGTTTGTTGATCAGGCGGGCATTTATGCCTTGTTTAAAGATAAACAATTCTTCTCGCCAAACATTGCTGAATACGCGGTGCTGAAGGCACTTAAAAATGTACCGCCAAACCTGCACTCTGGTAACCGGTACCTCAAGACCTTTCCGAACACACCGGCCAACGCCGCCTGGGCAGAAGGCTATATTGCCAAGTTTAAAGAGGATCCCCTGAACTGGTCATGGGAAAACGCAGTCGGGATGGGCTTTTTAACCGCTGCCATGAAAAAAGCTAACAGCTCAGACGGCAAAAAAATTGCCGAAGCAATGCGCGGGATGAAAATCGACTCGCCCTTTGGTGTCGATGGCACAATTACGATGCGGGCTGAAGACAATACCATTATCAACTACGCCATCGGTTATGGCCCCTTGATCAGCAAAGAGCCCTTCGTCACCAAGCAAACTGTTGGCGACTGGAAGCAAATCCTCGAACTCGAACTCGAGTGGAAGAAACGCAAAGGCTGGGCATAACACTCAGAGAGTATTGCACTGAGATCTAAAGGCCTTTGCCTGAGCGTTCAAGCAGAGGCCTTTTTTATACTTGCCGTTTGTTCTTGCTTTAACCGCACCGGTCTGCACTGTCCAGCCAGTTGCGGTTGTATCAACCGTGTACCCCCCTCTCGGAGACCCTCGTGGATCCCATCGCCTTATATGAGTGCGTGACCTCAATGTCATGCATCGTCACTCAAACCAGCACTGGTTTGATTGTTGGCTCGCTGCTTTTTTTAGTCGCAGCTGGCCTGACCTTAATCTTTGGTGTTTTGGGCGTGATTAATTTTGCGCATGGCTCGCTCTATATGCTGGGCGCCTACCTGGCCCTGTCAGCCTATCGCATCACAGACAGCTACGTGCTATCAGCCGTGATTTCCGGCATAGGCGTCGGTGTGTTCAGTCTGATTTTTGAACGCTTTTTTATGCGACGGGTCTATCAGGCCGAGGTCTTACTGCAACTGCTGGTGTGCTACGCCCTGATTCTTATCATGGACGATGCGGTCAAGATCATTTGGGGCGCAGAGTTTCAATCAATGGGCATGCCGGCGGCCTTTCAAGCGCCGCCCCTGTTTATCTTTGATGGCATCGTGCCAGTTTTTTATGTGTTCATGATTTGTGCTTCAGGGGTGATCGCCTTAGTGATGTGGTATTTGCTGACACGCACTCGCATCGGTAAGGTGGTGCGCGCAGCGGCGCACAACCCGACGATGACCTCAGTACTCGGTTTAAACACCACCTGGATCTACGCCGGTGTATTTGCCTTTGGCGGTGCGCTTGCCGGTTTGGCGGGCGCGCTTGCCGCGCCGGTACGCTCGATGTCACCCGGCATGGGCTTCTCGATTTTGATTGAGTCCTTTATTGTGACGGTCATTGGTGGAATGGGTTCGGTGAGTGGCGCGTTAGTGGGTGCCCTAGTGATCGGACTGGTGCGCTCGTTTGGCTCGATTGGGTTTCCGCTCTTCGTTGAAGGCATCATGTTTTTGGCGATGGCGTTGATTTTGATTCTCAAGCCTAGCGGCCTCTTAGGTAAGGAGCCACGTTAATGAACACTGCCTTCAAAAAAGAATTGCTCTTTGGGCTCGTTGTACTCGCTCTATTAGCGGCGCTGCCCCTGCTATCGCCCGGTCGCGTCACGCTTGACTTTGTGATTCGCCTGGCCGCGTTAGGCGTGTTCGCCACCTCGCTGAATGTTTTGGTGGGTTACGGGGGAATGGTATCTTTTGGTCACGCTATGTTTTTTGGCGGCGGCGCTTATACCTTTGGCCTGTTAATGCAACGCACTGAAGTATCGATACCCGTCGCGCTGTTAGGCGCAATTGTGTTTTGCTCACTGCTGGCGTGGGTAATCGGGATGATTTGCGTCAAACTCAAAGAGATCTATTTCTCGTTCTTGACTCTTGCGTTTCAGATGTTAATTCACAGTGTGATTATCACTTGGACCTCACTGACAGGCGGTGATCAAGGTTTGATGGGTGGTATCCCACGCAGACCGTTCTGGGGTGGCATTAATGTGGCCGATCCCAACACGCTGTACTGGTTTTGTGTCGTCATCGGCGTGGTCAGCCTACTCATCATGCGCTACGTGTTGCAATCGCCGTTTGGCTATACCCTGCGGATGGTTCGCGACAACGCAGATCGGGCGCGCTTCTTAGGAATTGATGTATGGCGCATTCGTCTGTACGCCTTTATTTTGGCAGGTGCCTTTGCCGGCATCGGCGGCTCGCTGATGGCGTTATTTGTCTCGGGAGCCTACCCAGAGTTTAGTTATTGGACAATGTCGGGCGAAGCTGTATTTATGATCATGATGGGTGGCATCAATGTTTTCTTGGGCCCGATCATCGGCGCAGGTTTGTTGAACATCTTTAACGACATCATCACACGCACGACCGAGTATCACGGCTTAGCGTTAGGCGTCATCGTCTTGATCTTTGCCTTAGGCTTTAAACGCGGCATCACTGACTTTGTGGGAGAGTTGTATACCGCTCTCACCAAGAAGCGAGTGCAATCATGACTAAAAAATATCTCAGCGTGGTCACTGGGGGGTCGAGTGGCATTGGTGCGGCCTGCGTCAGGCATTTAGCCAGGCGCGGCGATTTAGTGGTTGCGCTCGACTTGCCTGGCACTTGGTCTGAAGCAAAAATGAAAGAACTAGGCGTACACGCCTACCCCTGCGATGTCACTGACGAGCAAGCGGTGCGCGACACGGCCGCAATGATCGAGGCCAAGCACGGTCAAATCTCGGCCTTGGTCAACAGCGCGGGGATTTTGCAACGCCGCTTAACGCCCGACAAACTCACCATGACAGAATGGGATCGCGTGGTCGCTGTTGATCAACGTGGCACTTACCTCGCCTGCGCAGTGTTTGGCTCTCGCATGGCTGAGCTAGGCGCTGGCGCGATCGTGAATATCGCTTCGATCACCTCGATGCGGTCGGTTCCTTTGCATGCCTATGCGCCTGCAAAGGCTGCTGTGGCCTCAATGACAGCCTGCCTAGCTGCTGAGTGGGGCCGCGCCGGTGTGCGCGTCAATGCGATTTCACCGGGCTACGTACTCACCGAAGCCTTGCAAGCCGCGATTGATCGGGGTGATCGCAACCCTGAAGATCTCACATCGCAAGCCGCCATGGGGCGCATGGTCACCCCAGACGAAATTGCAGACTCTGTGGGTTTCTTGTTGTCGCCTGCCGCCAAGGCCATCACTGGCATCAATTTGCCGGTTGACGCAGGTTGGCTAGCCGGATCGACCTGGCAAACCTATGGCGGCGTGCCACCCGCTCAAACCAGCCCCACCGGAGGCCGCTAATGCTTAAGATCGAAAACCTCCACAAGGCCTTTGGTGGTGTCGTTGCAACCTCTGATGTCTCGATTCACTTTAAGACTGAATCACTCACGGCTGTGATTGGCCCCAATGGCGCTGGCAAAACAACGTTCTTTAATTTAATTTCAGGCGCGCTCAAACCCGACTCTGGTCGCATTTTGTTAGACGGTGAAGACATCGTTGGCATGACGAGCGCCGCGATCGTACACAAGGGAATCGGTCGCGCGTTTCAAGTGGCCAAACTCTTTAAGACCCTGACCGTTGAAGAGTCGCTGCGCGGTGCGTTGATGTCGCCGCTGGGGCGCTCAGCGCAAATGCACGGACGGTTTCCCTTAGCGCAAACGCGTGATCGGGCCTATGAAGTGATGGAGCAACTTGGCTTGCATACCAAAGCGCATTTGGTGAGCGGCAATTTGTCGCACGGCGATCAAAAGCTCTTGGACATGGCCTTGGCGCTCGTGTTAAAGCCCAAAGTGCTTTTGCTAGACGAACCCGTGGCTGGCATGGGCCCTGAAGAACGAGAGCAGATGATTGAGACCGTTTACGGTCTCTGGAAAAAAGGTGGCTTAACTGTGGTGCTGATCGAGCATGACATGGAGATCGTCTTCAGAGTCTCGCAATACATCCACGTTTTATCGTACGGCAAGCTCTTGGCTGAGGGTAACCCAGAGCAAATCCGCAACAACCCGGCCGTCATTGAGGCCTACTTGGGTAAACCCCGCGAGGAGCACGCATGAGCGACCACGTGCTAAAAGTGCAAAACATTGATGTCTTTTATGGCACTAGTCAAGCATTGTTCAACTTATCGTTTGAAGTCAACCGAGGCGAGACCTTAGCGTTGCTTGGTCGAAACGGCGCTGGCAAAAGCACCACCATGAAGACCATCGCCGGTGTGAATCCCACAAAAAAGGGTAGCGTCGAGTTGTACGGTAAGGTCATCACCGGGCGCTCTGCACATTTAATTGCCCGCGCAGGCATTGGCTATGTGCCAGAAGACCGACAGATATTTCCAGACCTCAGCGTCGACGACAATCTCACCATCGCAATCAAAAAAGGTGCGAAGGGCGAAGACGACTGGAGCCTTGAGCGCGTGTATGACACGCTGCCGCTGCTAGCCCCTCTCAAAGACCGAATGGGCGGACAATTATCTGGCGGCGAACAACAAATGCTGACTGTCGGCCGCGCACTGATGGGAAACCCCGATGTGTTGCTGCTTGACGAGCCTAGCGAAGGCCTAGCCCCCATCATGGTGCAAAAGATTGGTGACTTGATCGCCACCTTGCACAAGCTAGGCAAAACGATTGTCTTGGCAGAGCAAAATCTACATTTTTGCCTCGGGCTAGCGGACCGCGCGGTGGTGATCGACAAAGGCACGGACGTCTTTTGTGGCACGATTCACGAGCTCAACGATAACGCCGATATCAAACAACGTTATCTATCGGTTTAACGACTTAGGGGACTGCTGTGCATCTTTCAAAAATGAACGCCTCACAGGCGTTTGACATGACCGGTACCCACTTGTGGATTACCGGAGCTGCTGGCGGCATCGGTAGTGCCACTGCCCGGCTGTGCAGCCAGCTCGGTGCCTCGTTGGTTTTGACGGATATCGGTCCCCTTGCAAAGCTCGAAGCGCTTGCACACACGCTCAAGGGTTCAGTCGCTGTCGGGACTTGCGACGTCACGCAACGCGACGCGGTTGAAAGTTTAGTGCGTCGGCACAAACCGTTTACCGCATTGGCTGACACCGCAGGCATCTGCCCCTTTGAAGACGACTGGATGGCTCCAGATTGGAACGAAGCTGCGTTTATGCGCGTGATGCAGGTCAACGTCTTAGGCCCAATTAATCTGGTGCGTGCGGTGTTGCCTGGCATGATGGAACGCAAACACGGGCGTATCGCGCTCTGTGGCTCGATTGCAGGCTGGACCGGTGGATTACGTGCCGGCCCGCATTACAGTGCCTCTAAGGGCGGCGTTCACGCCCTGGTGCGCTGGTTTGCGCAACGTGCTGCGCCTCACCATGTGTGCGTAAACGGTGTGGCGCCTGGCCCGATTGATACGGGTATGACCACCGGTCAAGGCTATAAAGGCAGCGAATACCCCATGCAACGTATGGGCGAACCCGAAGAGATCGCGAGCATGCTGACCTACCTCTGCTCACCGGCTGCAAGTTTTGTGTCGGGTGCGATCATGGATGTCAACGGCAGCACGCAAATGCGCTGAGTGGCTGAACGGCACTTAGCGCCGCTCGCGCCAATTCGCGGATTTTAGATAGGCTGACAGCCTAAGCGGGCGAGGCAAGTGTCGAGCTCGTCATCAAATTTGAATTTTACTCTTGCATAATTAAGTGATTTAAATTAGCATGAAAATGTAGCAAACGCTACATTTTCTGCTTAGTTATCTTCACCCACACTTTGCGAGGTCACCCGATATGTATGACGTTTTTCAGACCGATCGTTTAATCGATCTTTGGCTGTCCGAAGATATCGGCTCATGTGACCTGACCGCACAACTCATGATTGATGAAGACGCCGTTGGCACGTTTCATATGAACGCCCGCGAGCCGATGTACATTGCCGGCATCGATGTCGCCGCACGAATCTTTACCCGTTACGATGCCGCACTGACCGTCACCAAACTCGCCAAAGATGGCGACAAGGTTGAAAAAGGCACCAGAATTTTGACCGTATCAGGCCCCGCTCGCAGCATTGTGACTGCCGAACGCCCTGCACTGAACATATTGCAACGCCTGTGTGGTATCGCCACTGAAACCGCCCGCTACAACGCCGAGATCGCTGGCACAGGCGCACGTTTAATCGACACCCGTAAAACGACACCAGGGCTGCGCATGCTTGAAAAGCACGCAGTTGCCTGCGGTGGTGGCTTGAATCATCGTCTGGGTCTCGACAACGGCGTCATGCTCAAAGACAACCATATTGCAGTAGCGGGCAGTATCGGCAACGCTGTAGCGCGCGCCAAACTCAAACTGCCTATCCTGACCAAGATTGAAGTCGAATGCGACCGCTTTGAACAGGTTGAAGAGTCTTTAGCGGCTGGTGCCGATGTCGTCATGTTGGATAACATGTCGATTGCCGACATGACCACGGCAGTTAAGTTTGTTGCGGGTCGAGCAAAAATTGAAGCCTCGGGTGGTATCAGCATCGCGACGATTCGTAACGTGGCACTGACTGGCGTGGATTACATCTCAACCAGCAAAATCACTCAAGCTGCACCTGCAGTTGATATCGGCTTAGACGAATAAGCAGGCGTTGCATGGCAAGCGGCAACTTCTTTTTTGTTGTCGGCCCCAGTGGGGCTGGCAAAGATAGCCTGATTGATGGGGCGCGGCAGCAGCTCGACCCCGCTCAGTTCATTTTTGCCAAACGCACAATCACCCGCCCGGCCGACTCGGGCGGTGAAGCCCACCAAGCGTGCACGCAGTCTGAGTTCACTCAGCTTGAGCAGCAGGGTAAGTTTTTAATCACTTGGCAAGCACACAACCTTTCATATGGCCTGCCTAGCTCATTACTTGAGGCCCTTGCTGCCGGACAACACGTCATTGCAAACGGCTCGCGTGCAATGGTGGCGCACCTCAACGAGCGCGTGCCAAATTTAGTCGTGATTGAAATCGGCGCACCGCCCGAGATTCTGGCGCAACGCCTCTCGCAACGTGGCCGCGAATCTGCCGCCGATGTCGCCAAACGCTTGGCGCGCAAGACTGAGCCGTATCCAGAAGGCACGCACGTACTGCGCGTGACCAATGATCAAACTCCTGCGATCGGTGTGAGCCGGTTTTTGGCGACGCTCTATACACAGCTTGGGCAAATCCCTGCGCCTCTGGCCTCGTTGTATAAAAAAATTGCAGGGTTTGCGCTAACTGAAGCCGAATATCGGCCCTTGTTAGCCACGATTCACCAAAAGCAATTTGCTAGCGCTGAGATCGAAGCTTTTTTAATTGCCTGCACACAACAGCTATCAGACGATGAACTGATTGCAGTCGCGCGCTGCCGCAGCGAACTGATGCCACGCATTACGTGGGGCCGCGACATGGTGGTCGATAAGCACTCGCTTGGCGGCATACCTGGCAGTCGTGTCACGATGGTGGTGATTCCGATTGTGGCTGCGCACGGGTTACTCATCCCAAAAACATCTTCGCGTGCCATCACCTCGGCAGCAGGCAGCGCTGATGCGATGGAGGTTCTTGCAAAAGTCGACCTGACTCCCGCACAAATGAAACAATGTGTCGCGCAGACCAATGCCTGCATCGCCTGGAATGGCAAGCTGAATCATTCGGTCATTGATGACGTGATGAACGCAATCACTCGCCCCCTGGCACTTGATACGCGACGCTGGTCGGTGGCTTCAATTCTGTCAAAAAAATATTCAGCTGGTGCGACTCACGTTGTGATTGATATTCCGTATTCAAATGGCGCCAAGGCCAAAACCCAACCCGCGGCAGAAGAACTTGCTCGACTCTTTGAAATGGTGGGTGCGGCCTTAGGGCTTGTCGTCAAGGCGTTTGCCACAGATGGCCACGCACCGATCGGACGTGGGATCGGCCCCGCGCTCGAGGCGCGCGATGTGTTGCAGGTGCTTGACCGCGACCCGCTAGCGCCTAGCGATTTACTAGAGAAGTCAGTGTTTTTTGCTAGCCAAATCCTAGCACTTGACCCAGCGGTCGGCAGCGTTGCCAACGGCCGGGCCCGCGCACTCGAACTGCTCAACAGTGGTGCTGCAAGCACCACCATGCAAGCAATCATTGCAGCTCAAGGTTCTCAGCCACGACTCGTTTGGTCAGACGTGCTGAAACACGAAGTTCGCGCACAACGTAGTGGTCGTGTACAGGCCATTGATGGTTTTGTGATTTCAGGGCTTGGGCGTTGCGCCGGTGCCCCTGCAGACCAACTCGCCGGCGTAGATCTGGCGTGTGGCCTAGGCGCAGTCGTCAGTGCTGGCGATTTGCTCTATGTCTTACAAGCGAGCGATCAAGAAAAACTCGCGCAAGCGGTGGCGCTTGCGCAGACTGACTGCGGCTACCGCCTGAGCTGAGGCGGCTTACTCTCCAAATCCCTTAGACACAATCACTTCAACCAAATTCGGCACTCCGCTAGCTATTGCTGCCTTCAGCACCACCGATAACTGCGCTGGATCTGTCACGGTTTGCGATGACATCCCCATGTTTTTTGCTAAGCCAGCAAAATCGATCGGTGGATCATTCATATCCATTGCAACGAACGCATCGGTGCCGCGCATCGCAAGTAATCGTTCTTTAATAATGCGATAGCTGCGATTGTTGATGATCACATAAGTGATGGGCAGACGCAGATGAGCAGCGGTCCAGAGCGACTGGATACTGTACATGGCGCTACCGTCGCCAATGGTGGCCACAATCGGGCGACCCGGTTGTGCCAAGCTCACACCCACAGCACCTGCCATGCCAAACCCCAAGCCACCGCTGGCAAGGCCGTAATACGCCTTAGGATTATCCATCGGTAGTGTCGCAGCAATCGCTGGCGAGGCCGTCAGGGTTTCATCCACAACGATCGCATCTTTAGGCAAAACAGCCACCAATTGACTCACCAGATAACGCTGATCAATAGGGTGAGCGGTTGCTGCAGCTGAAAACTCAGCATGCGCTTTGTCGCGCTTGGCTGACCAGTTATTGGCACTCAAGGCCTTCACGCGTGCGCTTGCTGCCTTCGCGTAGTCGGCGTTGCGCGCTGCGCGCAACGCCGGCAACAAGGCCAACAAGGTTTCTTTGACATCTGCACGCACGGCAGTTTCTGTTGAATAGTTTTTACCGAGTTCCCACTCGCGCTCGGTGATATGCATCACAGGCATTTCGGGTGGCAAAGGCTCGACCGTGCTCATCGGCGACATGCGGAGCAGATCGGCACCGAGGCACAGTAAGAAGTCGTACTGCTCAAGAATCGAACGCACTTTTTTCTGGTTGCGCGACAGGTCACCCATGCAGGTTGGATGCGAGGTCGGGTAACGTGCGTTATAGCCAACAGACTCTTGGTACACAGCGGCGCCGAGCAACTCAGCAAGCTCGCAAGCCTCGTTAAAAATACCAGCATTTGCGATTTCACGACCAGCAACAATCACAGGATTTTTTGCAGCTAGCAAACGTTCGGCCAGCGCCTTAAGCGAGGCATCGCCCGGGCGCACCGCGGCGTCAATCACCGTTGGAAAACCAAATTCAATTTCAGTCTCTTCGTCGAGCACCGAGCCTGGCAAACTAATAAATACCGGGCCCATCGGTGGAGTGCGAGCAATCTTGGCAGCGCGACGCACGATACGCGGCAAGTCTTCGAGCCGGGTCACTTCAAAGGCCCACTTCACCAACGGCGCCACCATCGGCACCAAGGGTTCGTACAACAGAGGCTCTTGCAGGCCATAGCCCACTTCATACTGACCCGCCGTAATGATGATGGGTGAGCCCGAGAACTTAGCCGAATAGATCGCCCCCATCGCGTGCCCTAAGCCCGGCGCGCAATGCAAGTTACAGGCTACGAGTTTGTTCGACGCGCGCGCAAAGCCATCGGCCATGCCCACCACAATCGATTCTTGCAACCCCAACACATACTTCAACTCAGGAAACTGTGGCACCGCCTCCATGATGGCAAGCTCTGTTGTGCCAGGGTTGCCAAACATATGGGTGACGCCCTCATCGAGCAACAATTTGATGAAAGCCTGACGACCAGTAAGTTTTTGCATTGCCATGGATCAATCTCTGAAGGTGTTGGTTGAAAACTTCACTGCGCTTTTGCAGGGCAGGCGTTCGAAGAAAGTATCGAAGCGCCGACGCTGTCAATTTAGATTTAACGATAACCAGCAACCAGCGCGACTGGGCGCTAGTTACTGGGTACAGTATGAACTTACGGCTTTAAACGACCCGTTTGAATATAAAAATCGCGCTCTTTCATCGCTGCGGCATGAATATCCGCTGCAACATTGGTCGACTTGGCAAAACTGGCATCCGTATAGGCCCCTAAGCGTCGAAACTCAGCCATCATCTCAGGATTTTGCAAGGCGGTTTGAATCATTGCGGACAAGTATGCCTTGCGGTCAGCAGGAGTGCCTTTAGGCACCACCGCAAAACGCATAATGTTCCAGACGAATTGCTTCGCGCCAAAGATCTCGTTGAACGTCGGAACGTCTTTCATGTTGAAGACTCGCTCTGCGCTTGCAACCGCGATCGGCACCAATTGCTTGGCCTGTAAGTAACTTTCAAATTCGCCGTAAAAGCCTTGCGCGACATCAACGTTACCGCCAATCAAGGCGACGATTCCAGGCTTACCGCCCTGAAACGGTACGCGTAAAAATTTGGC
>CANKOW010000110.1 GCA_947484295.1 Alcaligenaceae bacterium
CGGTCTGAGTATCTATCCCAGGGCGCTTCACGTAGCGGTTCTGTCAATATCTTTGGGATCCGTATTGCAAATTTCTGGTTGACTGTTTTGGGTGAAGTGCCGGCTGCCACCCTTGAACTGTTAGCGCAGTCGATTCAATACGTTCCACCAGCGGGCCCGCGCTAGCGAGCCTTCTTAGAATGTTTTACTGGAGTCCATGATGCAAGAACAATTCCATTTTTCTGCGTACCCGTCTATGCGTCGTGCGCGTCGCGCTGCCTTTGCGCTCTTGATGGCCGTGATCCTCATTGCAAGTGGTACGCAGCACCTGACCGTGCAAGCCCAAGTTGCCGGTTTGCCTGATTTCACGACCATCGTTGAAAAGTCTGAACCTGCAGTGGTCAACATTCGCACGACTGCAAAAGTCGCTGCGCGTTCGGGCGGTCAAGGTCAAGACCCTTACGAAATGTTTCGCCATTTTTTTGGGCCTGATTTTCAACCCCCGGGCGGCGCACGTCCTGGCCCGCAGCAAAATCCACGCGGCAAACCGCGTACCGAGCCTGAAGAGCGCACAGTTCCCCGTGGCGTGGGCTCTGGGTTCTTCATCTCAGAAGACGGCTATCTGTTAACCAATCACCATGTGGTTGAGGATGCGACTGATATTTTTGTCACGCTGACCGATGCGCGCGAATTCAAAGCGAAAGTGATTGGCAGCGACAAGCGCACGGATGTCGCGCTGCTCAAAATCGAAGCCAAAGGCTTGGCCTTTTTACCGATTGGTAGCGCCAAGTTGCTTAAAAAAGGGCAATGGGTGATGGCAATTGGGTCACCTTTTGGCCTTGAGTCGACTGTGACCTCGGGCATTGTGAGTGCTCTGGGACGTGAAACCGGCGATTATCTACCGTTTATTCAAACAGACGTTGCGGTCAATCCTGGTAACTCGGGCGGCCCTTTGCTCAACCTGAAGGGTGAAGTGGTCGGTATCAATGCCCAGATCGTCTCTCGCAGCGGTGGTTTTATGGGTATTTCCTTAGCGATCCCGATCGAAGAAGCGATGGCCGTGGTAGATCAATTGCGTGCAACGGGTTCGGTCACACGTAGCCGGATCGGCGTACAAATTGGAGAGGTCAGCAAGGATGTGGCGCAGGCCATTGGCTTGCCTAAGGCTGAAGGTGCCTTGGTTGGGGGTGTTGAGCCCGATGCCCCGGCCGACAAGGCAGGCGTCTTGCCTGGCGACGTGATCACCAAGTTTGGCGACAAACCGATTGGGCGCTGGTCTGATTTGCCTCGTTTAGTGGGCGAAACCAAGCCAGGCACGACCTCAACCCTCGAAGTTTGGCGTAAAGGCAAGTCGCTCACACTTAAAGTGACGGTGGCCGAGCTAAAGACTGACAAAACTGCAGCGGCCACGCCTGTAACGCCTAAGGCTGCAGAACCCGTCACCACGGTGCTTGGCATGGAGGTCACTCCTGTTAAAGAAGACGTTCAGAAAAAGCTGCGGATTAAAGGTGGCGTTCAGGTGACCGCCGTTGCGGCGCCTGCCAGTTCGGCGGGGGTGGTTGAAGGCGACATCATTCTGGCGGTCAACGACACCGATATCACCACTCCCGCTCAATTTGCAAAGGTGGTGGCTGGGTTGGATAAGTCTCGTCCTGTCGGTCTGATGGTTCGAACCGGCGAGCAAACCCGCTGGGTCGCCGTCCGTACCGAGAAGTAGGCCTTTCTGACGGTTAAGTAGCCCTAGACAGGCTAGAATAGCGGTTTGCCGCAAAAGGGGCGCAGAGCGTCCCTTTTGCTTGGTGTCTTACTTTTTAGGTGCTATGCAGCATATTCGTAATTTCTCGATCATTGCCCATATTGATCACGGTAAATCCACCCTTGCAGACCGATTAATTCAACGCTGCGGCGGCTTAGCCGACCGCGAGATGTCTGCGCAGGTGCTCGACTCGATGGATATCGAGCGTGAGCGTGGCATTACGATTAAAGCGCAAACTGCCGCGCTGCATTACAAGGCGGCAAACGGGCAAATTTACAATCTCAATCTGATTGACACCCCAGGCCACGTTGACTTCTCGTACGAAGTCAGTCGTTCGTTGTCGGCCTGCGAAGGCGCTTTGTTGGTGGTCGATGCCTCGCAAGGTGTCGAAGCGCAAACCGTTGCCAATTGCTATACCGCCATCGAACTGGGCGTTGAAGTTGTACCAGTTTTAAACAAAATGGATCTGCCCTCTGCTGATCCTGAAAGTGCCCGTGCCGAAGTCGAAGAAGTCATTGGACTTGATGCTTCTGAGGCCATTTTGGCAAGCGCTAAAACCGGCATGGGTATCGATGAAATCCTCGAAGCGGTGGTCGCACGTATTCCGGCTCCAAAGGGTGATCCAACGGCTCCCCTGCAAGCCCTCATTATCGATTCGTGGTTCGATAATTATGTTGGCGTGGTGATGCTGGTGCGCGTCGTCAACGGCATACTCAAGCCCAAAGACAAGATTTCTTTTATGGCAACCGGTGCGGTCCATCTGTGCGAGCAAACGGGTGTCTTTACGCCTAAGTCACAGCCTCGCCCCCATTTGTCGGCCGGTGAAGTAGGTTTTGTGATTGCGGGCATTAAAGAACTTGCCGACGCTAAAGTGGGCGACACGGTTACGTTGTTGTCCAAGCCCGCCACTGAGGCTTTACCTGGCTTTAAAGAAGTCAAGCCACAGGTGTTTGCCGGGTTGTATCCGGTTGAAAGTAGCGAATACGATCAGTTGCGTGATTCGCTCGAAAAACTCAAACTCAATGATTCGTCGCTGATGTACGAGCCCGAAGTTTCGCAGGCGCTTGGCTTTGGTTTTCGTTGCGGCTTTCTGGGTTTGCTGCACATGGAGATCGTGCAAGAGCGTCTTGAGCGCGAATTTGATATGGACATCATCACGACCGCGCCCTCGGTGGTCTACGAGGTGGTGCTGCGCGATAACAGTGTGATCCAGATTGAAAGCCCGTCGCGTATGCCTGAGGTTGGGCAGTATCTTGAAATTCGTGAACCGATCGTCACGATCACCTTATTTATGCCCCAAGAGTACGTGGGCCCGGTGATGACGCTTTGCAATAACAAGCGTGGTCAGCAATTGGATATGACGTACCACGGTCGCCAGGTGCACTTGCATTACGAAATGCCGTTGGCTGAAATTGTGCTCGATTTCTTTGATAAATTAAAGTCAGTATCGCGTGGCTATGCCTCGATGGATTACGAGTTTAAAGAATATCGTACGGCCGATGTAGTCAAGGTTGATCTGCTCATCAATACCGATAAGGTTGATGCCTTGTCAAATATCTGCCATCGCTCAAATGCACGTTATCGCGCGCGCGATGTGGTGGCGCGGATGCGTGAATTAATCCCCCGTCAAATGTACGACGTGGCGATTCAGGCCGCGATCGGTGCCGAGATCATTGCCCGCGAAAACGTCAAAGCTTTACGCAAAAACGTGTTGGCAAAATGTTATGGCGGTGACATCAGCCGTAAGAAAAAACTGCTTGAAAAACAAAAAGCCGGCAAAAAACGCATGAAGCAAGTCGGCAGCGTCGAGATTCCGCAAGAGGCGTTCTTGGCGATCTTGCAAGTCGATGATAAATAATATTTCTACAAGGCTAAGCGGATGAGCTGGAATTTTGCCCTGATACTCTTTGTGCTGATGCTTGTCACGGGTGTGGTGTACGCACTCGACAAATTCTCATTGCGCCCAGCGCGTCAGCGCCGCGTTGAGCAGGCTTTAGCTCTAGCCCGCCCAAGCTGGGTGAGCCTGCCTCATACTGAAGTGCAAAACCGCGAAGAGCAGATCCGCACCGAGGTCGGTCATGTGCCTTGGTGGGTTGAGTATGGTGTGAGCTTTTTCCCGGTCATTTTGTTTGTTTTTGTGCTGCGCTCGTTCATTGTCGAGCCGTTTCGTATCCCGTCTGGCTCGATGTTGCCCACTTTGCAGTCGGGCGATTTGATCCTAGTCAATAAATTTACCTACGGCCTGCGCTTGCCGGTCATTGATAAAAAAGTCATCCCACTCGGTGAGCCTGCGCGTGGCGACGTGATGGTGTTTCGCTACCCCGTTGACCCTTCAGTTGATTACATCAAGCGTGTGGTGGGCCTGCCTGGCGATCAATTGGCTTATCTGGATAAAAAGCTATTTATTAACGGTAAAGAATTACTTAGAACGGCTGCTGGGCAATATTTTGAACCAGATCGCGTGAGCTACACCGCGCAATTTACCGAGCAGCTTGGTGAAAAACCCCATCAGATCCTGTTAGATGAGCGAAGATCGCAAGAAATAGGGCCAATTTCAAACTTTCCGTATCGTGAAAAGTGCGAATACCTCAGAAATGGTATTCGATGCACCGTTCCGGCGGGGGTTTACTTTATGATGGGTGACAATCGCGATAACAGCCTCGATAGTCGTTACTGGGGTTTTGTCCCCGAGGCCAATATTGTCGGTAAAGCATTTTTTATTTGGATGAACTTTAGCCAGCTGAGCCGTATCGGTCGCTTTCATTAAGTTCATATTGTTCTAGTCACCGTTAATTTTTATTTGTACATGTCACCCTCTGCGCTTGAGACTTCGCTTGGATATCAATTCGTCAAACCTGCTTTGCTTGAGCAGGCGTTGACGCATCGCAGCCATGGCGCACGTCACAACGAGCGGCTTGAGTTTTTAGGTGACTCGGTCTTAAGCGTGTCGGTATCGGCACTTTTGTTTAGTCACTACGGCACTCTCGATGAGGGCGACCTCTCGCGCGTCAGAGCAAACTTAGTCAAACAAGCCTCGCTTGCCGAAATCGCGCAAAAGCTTGAAATCTCAAAATACTTGCGCTTGGGCGAGGGCGAACTAAAAAGTGGTGGGTTTAGGCGGCCCTCGATTTTGGCCGATACTTTCGAGGCGATTTTGGCTGCCGTGTTTTTAGATGGCGGCTACGTTGCAGCGCAACAGTTAATCGAGCGCCTGTATGTGCCGATTTTGGCCAGCGTTGATCCGCTTACCTTAGGTAAAGACGCAAAAACTTTGTTACAAGAGTTTTTACAAAGCCGTCAGTACGCGTTACCCGTATACAGTGTTGTCGCCACCCATGGCGCAGCGCATAGTCAGCAGTTTGAAGTCGAGTGCTCGGTTCCGGTGCTTGATATCAAGGTGGTGGCCGCAGGTGCCAGTCGTCGTGCGGCCGAGCAGTCGGCAGCCAAACTAGCACTTGTTGCAGCTGAGGCAGCTAGCCCAGCCCCCGCTAAAAAGCGTTCAACCCGGGCGCGCAAAACGGCACAACTCACGCTGCCGGTTGCGGTTGCCCAGGAGCTTAAATGACAGAAACAGCATATCGCTGTGGTTTTATCGCAGTAGTTGGGCGCCCGAACGTTGGTAAATCTACACTCACCAACGCTTTAATTGGTAGCAAAATCACCATCGTGTCGCGTAAGGCACAAACCACGCGTCACCGTATTCAAGGCGTACTCACGCGCGAGCAAGAGCAATTTGTGTTTGTCGATACACCTGGGTTTCAAACCCGCCATGGCGGCACCATGAACCGCATGATGAATCGCGTGGTCACGCAAACTTTAGCCGGTGTGGATGTCGTACTGTTCGTGGTTGAGGCGGGCAAATGGTCCCCCGGTGATGCCAAGTTGCTATCGCTGTTGCATGATCCGGCGCGTACGATCTTAGTGATTAGCAAAATTGATCAGCTTAAAAATCGCGATGAACTCTATCCCTTCGTAGCAAAAATTGCTGCGCTGTATCAGTTTGATGCAGTGGTGCCCGTCAGCTCAACCAAAAAACATCAGCTGGATCAGTTGCTGGATGAGGTGGCCAAGCGCTTGCCTGAAAACGAAGCCTACTTTGATGCCGACACACTCACCGATCGCCCAATTCGATTTATTGCTTCTGAACTTATCCGTGAAAAAATCTTTCGCTTAGTCGGTGACGAACTGCCTTATGGCTGTACGGTGATGATCGAACAGTGGGAAGAAACCGACAAAGGCGTGCACGTTGCAGCTTGCGTGATCGTCGAGCGCGATAGCCACAAACCGATTTTGCTGGGCGTGGGCGGCAGCCACATGAAGCGTATCGCCTCAGAGGCACGACAAGATATCGCCAAGTTGCTAGATAAACCGATTCACCTTGAGGTGTATATCAAGGTTAAAAAGGGCTGGGCCGAAAAAGAGGGCAGCCTACGCGATCTAGGCTATGAGTAAACGCGCAGCCCGCGTACACGAAACCCCAGGCTATGTATTGCATGCAACGGCCTGGAAAGAAACCTCTCTGATTGTTCAAGCATTTTCGCGCGACCATGGCTGGGTGAGCATGGTGGCTAAGGGTGCTAAGCGCCCGCACTCGGTGCTTCGTTCGGCCTTGTCGTTGTTTCAGCCCTTATTGCTGTCTTGGACAGGCGCAAGCGAAATCAAAACGTTGACGCGCGCTGAGTGTGCAGGTGTGCATGCCTTGCAGGGCCCCGCAATGATGTCGTGCTGGTATATGAACGAGTTATTGTTTCGTTTGCTGCCGCGTGAAGATCCCCACCCCGGTTTATTTGACGCGTATGTGATGGCCTTACAAAGCCTGGCGACAGGCTCGCCAGCAGCGGGGGCGTTGCGCAAGTTTGAGTGGGTGTTGCTGCAAGAAACGGGCTATGGCTTAGACGCCGAGCAACCTGATTTTGACGATGCAAAAAAAGAGCCTACGCTACGGGCTTCGTTGCGCGCACGTCTGTCAGAGCATTTGGCGGGTAAACCGCTGGCTACCCGACAGGTGTTGTTGGCGTTGCAGCGTTATCAAGGCGCAAAATAACCACCGTTGAATCGTCAGTGCTGTTTCCTAAAGAGGCTTAAGATACTGACGCGAGAATCGACGTTTAGCAAGCTCAGACGATTGCCAAACGTCGTCGTTGTACCTTAGGCCGTCAACACCGCCCGACCAGTCACCTTGCCCTGACGCAATGACGTCAAGACCTTGTCGGCATCGGCCAAGGGATGCTTGTGCACGGGGATTGGTGTGATCTTGCCGTCTTTCACCAACTGCAGCAGATCGCTCATCTCTTGCAGTGAACCTGTGTAGCTACCCAAAATTTGCGCAGCTTTCATCGGGATGAAGGCAATCGGCCAAGGGGCAGCACCGCCAAACAGGCCAACGATCACCAGCTTGCCGCCTTTGATCAACACGTTAAACCCAAGCTCGGTGGTTGAAGGCGCACCTACCAAATCCACAATACCTTGCAAGAGCTTGCCGCCGTTGGCTGCAATGATTTGTTGCGCGGCATCGGGTGCTGCGCCATCAATCGCGGCCAAGGCCCCGGCGTCAAGCGCGGCTTGACGTTTGACTGGGTCGATATCCACCACAATTGCGCCCACGCCATTCAAGGCTTTCACTAAGGCCAAACACATTAAGCCCAAGCCACCGGCGCCCATAATGACGATAGGATGTTTTTGAAAGAGATTGGCGCCGATTTTATTGAGGGCGCTATAGGTCGTGATGCCCGAGCAGGCATAGGGTGCAATCGCTGCGGGGTCAAGATCACCAATATCAATCAAGTAACGTGCGTCGGGCACCAAGATGTGGTCGGCATAGCCACCGGGGCGATGCACGCCCAAGTATTGTGGATTCGCGCAGTGGTTTTCGAGTTGATCTAAACACGCGGGGCATGTGCGGCAACCGATCCAGGGGTATACCAAATAGTTGCGACCTTTTTCAACACCTTTGGCTTGTGGGCCCATGGCCACCACTGTGCCTGCGGTTTCGTGACCCATGGTCATGGGCAATTTGATACCGCGATCTTTCAGAGAGAGTGTGCGACCGTTGCCTAAGTCGTAACCACCTTCCCAAAAGTGGATGTCACTGTGGCACACGCCCGCGGCGCGCACTTGCACCAGCACTTCGGTGCCAGTCGGTTCAGGTGTCTTGGTCTCGATCAGTTCGAGGGCTTCACGAAAATTCACGACGCAATAGCATTTCATATTTTGGTCTCGGATTAGTTAAAAGAGAATTTAAAAAAGTTTTAAAAATTTGTCTGGTTGTTCAAATATGTGACTCTGTCGTGATGTTGCGTTGCCGTAGCAGACTGACGGTTTAACGCAAGCATCACAGATCAAAACACCAGTTCGATTAAACGCGGCCCTTTTTCTTTAGCAGCAATGCGCATCGCATTGGCAAAGCCTTCGAGAGTCGTGACTTGGCTGCCAGGTACGCCATGTCCTTTAGCCAATGACACCCAATCCAAAAATGGGCGATCTAAATCTAGCATGCGCTTGGCGTTGTCACCGGCTTCAGGGCCGCCCATATTGGCAAGCTCACCGCGCAAGATGCGATACGAACGATTGGCAAAAATCACAACGGTCACATCAAGATTTTCGCGCGCCATGCTCCAGAGCGCTTGCAGGGTGTACATCGCACTGCCGTCACCAATAAAGGCAAACACTTTACGGTCAGGGCAAGCGACTGCAGCGCCCACCGCGGCAGGCAAGCCCCAGCCGATCGCGCCGCCTGTGATGTCGATGCAATCATGTGGTGCTGCCTGCGGTAAGGTCTTGGCAAATTGGCGACCTGAGGTCACCGCCTCGTCAACCATAATGGCGTTTTCGGGCAAGGTGGCCGCGATGATGGCACCAAAGTGTTCAACCGAGGGTGTGCCCGTGGGCAAGTCAGTGATGATGGGTCCCGTCGAGAATTGCGCGGGGGCGGTGTTTTGTGCGCCCAAGGCATCGACCAGTGCTTGCAGACTAGCTTCGATGTTATGCGTGAGCGTTGCCAAGGTGTGCACTTCGCAATCAGGTTGCTTGATCATGCGTGGCTTGTTGGGATAGGCAAAAAACGCCACTGGCGGGGCGCTACCGACAAGTACCAGATGCTTGGCATCTTTGATCATTGCCACCGCACCGTCTACCGGAAAAGGTAAGGGCGCAATATTGACGCGACCGCGGCCGCGCTCCATGCGAGGGTTGCGTGGCTCACACGCTAATTTACAACCTGTGTGCGCCGCAATTTTTCCAGCAAGTGTCGCTGACTTGGCGCGCAGGGCAGGTCCGCCAAGTAACAAGGTGGTTGCTTCGGCAGTTTTGCGATCTGATAACAAACGGGCCAAGGCCAGCACGGTATCAGCCAACGGAGCTGCCGCAGTTTGCGCGGGCGCTGTTGAATAGTGGCCTGGGTCAGAGGGCTCCCAGGCGCAGTTGGCGGGCAGCACCAGGGTCGCAATGCGGCCAGGTGTACTGCGCGCCTGTGAGATCGCCTCAGCGGTGTCTAACGGCGCGGCAGCGGCTGACATGGTGGTCTTGACCCAGTTTGACATGGGGCGGGCAACCGCTTCAACGTCAGAGTTCAGCGGCGCATTATTATGGATATGATCCCACGCATGTTGCCCCACGATGTTGACCATGCCGGAATACGCGCGCTTGGCATTGTGGATATTGGCCAGCGCATTGCCGAGGCCTGGTCCCAGATGCAACAGTGTGGCAGCCGGTTTTTCAGCCATGCGATAGTAGCCATCCGCAGCACCGCTCACCACACCTTCAAACAGACCCAGCACACAACGCATGCCCTGCGCGCGATCCAGTGCTGAAACAAAGTGCATTTCAGAAGTACCGGGGTTCGCAAAACAGACATCGACTTCACCCTCAAGTAGGGTGTGCACCATAGCTTCTGAACCGTTCATCAAATGACTCCTGAGGTTTTATTTTTAAGTGTTTCGCGTGCGATGATGACTTGTTGCACTTCGGTCGCGCCTTCATAAATACGTAGTGCTCTAATTTCACGATACAACATTTCTAAGGGGTGTCCGACCCTAACGCCTAAGCCACCATGTAACTGCACGCAGCGGTCGATCACGCGTTGGGCAGCTTCAGTGGCAAACATCTTAGCCATCGCTGCAGATTTTGTGGTGCGGCGTTGTAAGACATCGCGCTCCCAGGCCGCGCGATAGATCAGCAGCGTGGCCGCATCGATTTCTGTACACATATCGCCAATGGCGCCCTGTGTCATCTGCAAATCAGACAACATCGCGCCAAACATTGGGCGAGTGGTAGCGCGACTGATACCCATATCCAGAGCGATCTCGGCAAAGCCTAAGGCCGCGGCACCCACCGAGGCTCTGAACACATCGAGATTTTGCATGGCGACTTTAAAACCTTGGCCGGGTTGGGCCAAGCGTTGCGAAGCCGGGATCTCGCAGTCAGTGAAGGTCAGGCTGCCAATTGGGTGGGCCGCAATGACGTCAAAGCGCTCGCTGACGCTTAAACCAGACGTCGTCGCATCCACCACGAAGGCGGTGACGCCTTCAGCCTCGTCACCCTCAACGCGGGCAAACACAATATAAAAATCCGCGATGTCAGCGTTCGAGATCCAGGTTTTAACGCCATTGAGGCGATAGCCCGTTGCCGTGCGCGTGGCGCGTGTCGTCATGGCAGCAACGTCAGAGCCTGCGTCAGGTTCAGACAAGGCAAACGCTGCGATCAGTTCACCGGTGGCGACCTTGGGTAGATATTTTTCTTTGAGATGGTCTGAGCCAAATAACGAGATCGGCCCGCTACCTAAACCTGCCATGACAAAGGCAAAATCGGCTAAGCCGTCGTAGTAGCTCAGGGTTTGCCGGATCAAACACAGGCTGCGTGAATCAAGCGCGGGCAAGGCACCGCCATACTGTGCCGGCACACAGTACCGTAGCCAGCCCGCTTGACCTAACGTGCGTGTGAGGTCTACGCAGGTTTGATCGACGTTACCTTGGTGCACGCGATTGGTGAATCGTTGTGCAGACCACTTGTGTAAGTCATCATGTAACTGACGATGACTGTCATCAAAAAAGGGTAAGAGTAATGAATCGGGGTTAAACATTTAGGATTTTCTCGCAAGGATTTCACTGGCTATTTCGCGCAGTTTGTTTTTTAAGATCTTGACGGCGTTGGCACTTTGAATAGTCGGAAACTCGCTCACCACTTCAAAATGCACCGGTACCTTGTAGCCCGCCATGGTGCGTTTGCACTCGGTGGCCCAG
>CANKOW010000111.1 GCA_947484295.1 Alcaligenaceae bacterium
ACGGAAAAAAAATGGCAATCACCGATGTAGTTGTGCCCCAACTGTCTGAGTCTGTATCTGAAGCAACCTTACTCACCTGGAAAAAAAAGCCTGGTGAAGCAGTCACCGCTGACGAAATTCTGATTGAAGTTGAAACCGACAAAGTGGTGCTAGAAGTGCCCGCACCTGCTTCGGGGGTGTTTATCGAAATCGTACGCGCTGATGGCAGTATGGTGGCGTCGGACGAGGTGATCGCTCGCATCGACACTGCAGGTAAAGCTACATCCGCGTCAGCTGTGCCAGCACCGACAGCCGTTGCTGCGCCAGTCGCAGCCGCACCGGTCGCAGCAGCACCTGTGGCAGCCTCCTCGGCGAGCGCTGGTGTAGCATCGCCTGCCGCCGCTAAAATTCTGGCCGAAAAAGGCGTTGCAGCATCAAACGTTGCGGGCTCAGGTCGCGACGGACGTATTACCAAAGGTGACGCCCTCGGTGCTTCGGCGCCTGCCGCCGCGCCAGCCAAGGCCGCGCCTTTGGCGAACCCCGCGGTGCCCCTGACGCAATCTCTAGATGGTCGCCCAGAGCAGCGCGTGCCGATGAGCCGTCTGCGTGCCCGCATCGCCGAGCGTCTGTTGCAATCGCAGCAAGATAACGCGATCCTGACGACTTTTAACGAAGTCAACATGCAAGGCGTGATTGACTTGCGCAACTTGTACAAAGACAAGTTTGAAAAAGAGCACGGCGTGAAGCTGGGCTTTATGTCATTTTTTGTCAAAGCAGCCGTTGCAGCACTCAAGCGTTATCCTTTGCTGAATGCTTCGATAGATGGCAAAGACATCATCTATCACGGCTATTTTGATATTGGTATTGCGGTCGGTAGCCCGCGCGGTTTGGTTGTGCCGATTCTGCGCAATGCCGATCAACTCTCAATCGCTGACATCGAAAAAACCATTGCTGATTTTGGCAAACGCGCTTCAGAGGGCAAACTTGGTATCGAAGAAATGACCGGTGGCACGTTCTCGATTTCAAATGGTGGTGTGTTTGGCTCGATGTTGTCCACACCCATCATCAATCCACCTCAGTCAGCAATCTTGGGCGTACACGCTACCAAAGACCGCGCTGTAGTTGAAAAAGGTCAAATCGTGATTCGGCCGATTAATTATTTGGCGATGTCTTACGACCATCGCATTATCGATGGTCGCGAAGCGGTCTTAGGCTTGGTTGCGATGAAAGAAGCGCTCGAAGATCCACAACGCTTACTGCTCGAAATCTAAACCGAGATACTCATGTCTACTCAATTTGATGTTGTTGTGATCGGTGCAGGCCCTGGTGGTTACATCGCTGCGATTCGTGCTGCTCAGTTAGGTTTGTCGGTGGCGTGTATCGACGCCTGGCAAAACGGTCAGGGCGGCCCCGCGCCGGGCGGTACATGCACCAATGTTGGCTGCATTCCGTCTAAGGCATTGCTTCAATCCTCAGAGCACTACGATCAGGTCAATCATCATTTTGCAGAGCATGGCATCGAGGTCAAAGGTGTCAGCTTGAATGTCGAACAGTTGCTGGGCCGTAAAAATAGTGTTGTGAAGCAAAACAACGATGGTATTTTGTATTTGTTTAAAAAGAACAAAATCACGTTCTTTCATGGCAAAGGCGCCTTCACGGGCAAGGTAGAGAGCGGTTGGGCAATTAACGTCACTGGCACCACAACTGCCGATATCGTTGGCAAACATGTGGTGATTGCAACGGGGTCGTCGGCACGCGAACTGCCGGGCTTGCCGTTTGACGAACAACAGGTTTTGTCCAACGACGGCGCACTCAATATTTCGGCTGTGCCTAAAAAGCTAGGCGTCATTGGTGCGGGCGTGATCGGCCTAGAAATGGGCAGTGTTTGGCGTCGGTTAGGTGCTGAAGTGACCGTGCTCGAGGCGATACCCGAGTTTTTAGCTGCACTCGATCAGCAGGTCGCAAAAGAAGCCTTTAAGATTTTTACCAAGCAAGGCTTGGCAATTCAAACCGGCATCAAGCTCGGTGAGATTAAGGTTGGTGCTAAAAGCATTGTCGTCCCTTACACCGATGCCGCGGGCGCCGAACAAAAACTTGTTGTCGATAAACTGATTGTGTCGATTGGACGCGTGCCGTACACCGGCGGTCTGCAGGCCGATACAGTTGGCTTGCAGCTCGATGCACGTGGCTTTGTGGTGGTCGATGGCGATTGCAAAACGAATCTGCCAAACGTTTGGGCGGTGGGTGATGTGGTGCGTGGCCCGATGCTTGCTCATAAAGCCGAAGAAGAAGGCGTTGCTGTCGCCGAGCGTATCGGTGGGCAGCATGGCCATGTGAATTTCAATACGATCCCTTGGGTGATTTACACCTCACCCGAAATTTCTTGGGTGGGTCAAAACGAGCAAGAACTCAAGGCGAGCGGTCGCGCCTATAAAGCCGGTAGCTTTCCGTTTTTGGCCAATGGTCGAGCACGCGCCTTGGGCGACACAACAGGATTTGTCAAAATTTTGGCAGATGCTGTAACAGACGAGGTGTTAGGGGTACATATTATTGGCCCCATGGCCTCTGAGTTGATTGCTGAAGCGGTCACCATCATGGAGTTCAAGGGTGCGGCCGAAGATATCGCCCGCATCTGCCATGCGCATCCCACATTGTCAGAGTCGATGAAAGAAGCCGCGTTGGCTGTTGATAAGCGTACGCTTAATTTTTAAGAAACGCCGTTGAACGTTCTTGAATCCTACGAGCACACCCTCGCTGAGCGGGGGTATCAATCCGACCCAGCGCAGCGGGCGGCGGTTGCTCGCCTGCAGCGCTACTATGACGACTGGGCTGTTTTCAAAGAGCAGCGCTCAAGCGCGGTAAAACGCTTCTTTAAACGCCCAGAAATCCCGCGTGGTGTGTATTTGTGGGGTGGCGTCGGGCGCGGTAAAAGCTTTTTGATGGATGCGTTTTACGCCACCGTGCCGGTTACACGTAAAACACGTTTGCATTTTCATGAGTTCATGCGCAGCGTGCATCGCCAACTTGACGAAGTCAAAGGCATGCAAGACCCGCTTGATGAAGTCGCACGTCGGATTTCAAAAAATTATCGCTTAATTTGTTTTGACGAGTTTCATGTGTCGGATGTGGCTGACGCAATGATCCTGTATCGCCTATTATTGAAGCTTTTTGAGTTTGGCACTTCGTTTGTGATGACCTCAAATTACGAGCCCTCAACGCTGTACCCCGATGGCTTGCATCGTGATCGCTTATTGCCTGCAATTAAGTTGATCCAGGATCGTATGGATATTCTGAACGTAGATGCGGGCATTGACTATCGCCGGCGTACCCTCGAGCAAGTCAAGTGTTATCACACACCAACGGGCGAACAGGCTGAGCTGGCTTTGCAACAGACCTTTAGTCAGTTGGCGGACACAGCGGCACAAGATCCGGTGTTATTGATTGAGCACCGACAAATTCGGGCCAAACAGCGTGCGGGTAGTGTGGTCTGGTTTGATTTTGCAACACTGTGCGGCGGCCCACGCTCGCAAAACGATTACCTTGAATTAGCCAGTCGCTTTCATGCAGTGATTTTGTCGGATGTACCCAAGATGGGCCCGCGCGAGGCCTCTGAAGCACGCCGGTTTACCTGGTTAATCGATGTCTTTTACGATCATAAGATCAAGCTGATCATGTCAGCCGCTTGCGAGCCTGATGAAATTTACACCTCGGGCCCGATGTCTAACGAGTTTCATCGCACCGTATCTCGCATTCTTGAAATGCAATCCAAAGAGTACCTAGACTCTGAGCGCCGCGATACGGTTAGTATCTAAGCTTAAGTTTCGCGCTGCCGCCAGCATCCGCGTTCAAGCTTCGTATTGTTGGCAGACCTCGGGCCGATCGTTTGCCTGATCTTTGAGTCTCCACTGTGGTCTGCTAGCAGCCGATCTAAACTGTACACTTATAGCTTAGTCTTCTTTTCAAACCTCAGCACTTGGCTCCTCTATGAATACCCGCGTTCTGACTGGCATCACTACCTCTGGCACGCCGCACCTCGGTAATTATGTGGGTGCGATCCGGCCGGCGATACAGGCTAGCCAACAGCAAAACGTTGATGCTTTCTTCTTTTTGGCGGATTATCATGCGCTGATTAAGTCTGAAGACCCCGCGTTGATTGCCCGTTCGCGGCTTGAGATTGCTGCAACCTGGTTAGCCTCTGGGTTAGATCCCAAGCGCGTAACCTTCTACCGTCAGTCGGATGTGCCAGAGATCCCCGAGCTTTGCTGGATGCTCACCTGTGTGACGGCTAAAGGTTTAATGAACCGCGCCCACGCTTATAAAGCCTCTGTCGATCAAAACGCTGCCAAAGGCGTCGAAGCCGATGACGGCATCAATATGGGTTTGTTCTCTTATCCTATTTTGATGGCGGCTGACATTTTGATGTTCAACGCGCACAAGGTGCCGGTCGGGCGCGACCAAACGCAGCATCTTGAAATGGCGCGTGATATCGCTCAGCGCTTTAATCACTTGTTTGGTCAAGGCCGTGATTTTTTTGTATTACCCGAGGCCGTGATCTCTGAAGACGTCGCGACCTTGCCAGGCCTGGATGGTCGTAAGATGTCTAAAAGCTACGGCAATACCGTGCCTTTATTTGAAGGCGGTGCCAAAGCTCTAAACTCTGCCATCGCCAAAATTGTGACCGACTCGCGAGGCCCCGGTGAACCGAAGGATGCAGATGCCTCGCACCTGTATCTGATCTACAAGGCCTTTGCACAGCCCTCTGAGACCGCTAATTTTCATGCTGAGTTGTCGGCGGGTATGGGTTGGGGCGATGCGAAAAAGCGCTTGTGCCAACGTATCGAGCAAGAGATGGGTCCGTTGCGTGCGCACTATGAAGACTTGATGTCTCACCCGGATCGTATCGAAGAAATTCTGCAAGAGGGTGCTCGCAAGGCACGCGCGATTGCAACACCCTTTATTCAAGAATTGCGGCAGTCGGTTGGCTTACGCAGCTTAGCCACCTCTCGTACTGCAACGCCTTCACAGTATGCTAAAAAAGAAAAAGCCTCGGGTAAAAGCGCGCGTTACGTGACCTTTCGAGACGAAGCCGGTCAGTTTCGGTTTCGCTTGTTGGCGCAAGATGGCGCTGAGTTATTTTGTTCGATTGCCTTTGCTGATCCTAAACAAGCTGGTGCTGCGATGCGTGCTTTGCAGCAAGCAGGCGCCCAGGCCAGTATTAAGCTCGAGGGCGCTCTGGGCTTGTCAATCGTGCAAGGCGAGCAAGTGATTGCCACAGCGCCCGATAGTGCTTCAACTGAACGGCGTGAACAATTGATCGCTGCCTTAACGGTGGCCATGCAGCCTAGCGAATAGGCTCAGTATGAACCGCAGCAATCCCGCAGCGCAAACTAATTGTGTCCTTAGCTGCATGTCCTAGCTGGGCATCACTTGCACTCAGCGCTGAGTGCAAGCTTCTAACGTACCGAACAATTACGATTTTTTCAGCTTGGCAAACGCCGCCGCCATCGCACCACCTGGGCTGGGATCAGGTGAGCTGATCGCGCTCGGTTTGCGTGCCCCGCGGTTAGCGTTGCCACCTGACCCGCCACCGTTACCGCCGCTTGGGCCACCCCCCGCAGCCATCGACCTCGCCGGTGGCGCATCATCATTCAACCGCATCGTCAGTGCAATCCGCTTACGTGCGATATCTACCTCTTGCACGCGCACCTGCACGGTTTGCCCAACGCGCACGACATCACGTGGATCACTCACAAATTTTTCAGCGAGTGCCGAGATGTGCACCAAGCCATCTTGATGCACACCGATATCCACAAAGGCACCAAAGTTTGCCACGTTGGTCACAACACCTTCAAGAATCATCCCTGGCAGCAAGTCGTTCAATGTCTCAACGCCTTCTTTGAACGTGGCTGTCTTAAATTCTGGTCTTGGATCACGACCCGGCTTTTCGAGCTCAAGCAAAATGTCACGTACCGTTGGGATACCAAACTTTTCGTCAACGAACTCGGCAGGCGATAAGCCTTTTAATTTGTCGCGATTGCCAATCACATCTTTCATCTCGCTGGCAATTTTTTTCAAAATGCGTTCAACTACTGGGTACGCTTCGGGGTGAACGGATGAGCGGTCAAGAGGGTTATCCCCATTTTGAACACGTAAAAAACCGGCCGCTTGTTCAAAGGCTTTTTCGCCAAACCGTGAAACCTCTTTGAGCGCCTTGCGATTGGGAAACGCGCCTTTTTCGTCGCGGTAGCTGACGATGTTTTTGGCTAAGGTGCTGTTGAGCCCTGAGACGCGGGCTAACAACGCGGCTGACGCTGTGTTGACATCTACGCCAACGGCATTCACGCAGTCTTCAACCACAGCGTCAAGCGAGCGCGCCAGTTCGCGCTGATTCAAGTCGTGCTGATATTGACCCACGCCAATGGCTTTGGGTTCGATCTTGACGAGCTCGGCCAGCGGGTCTTGCAAACGACGCGCAATAGACGCAGCGCCGCGCAAGGTCACATCAAGATCCGGAAACTCAAGCGCGGCTAATTCAGAGGCTGAGTACACCGACGCACCCGCTTCAGAAACTACGACACGCGTCAACTGAAGATCAGGCTGAGCCGCCATTAAATCGACCACAAGTTTTTCGGTTTCGCGCGAGGCGGTGCCGTTGCCGATCGCAACCAGTTCGATCTTGTGGCGGCGCGCGAGGGTCGCTAACACTGCGAGCGTGCCAGCGCGATCACGACGTGGTTCAAACGGGTACACGGTTGCGGTTTCAACGACCTTGCCGGTGTGATCAATGGCTGCAACTTTGACGCCGGTACGGATGCCAGGATCCAAACCCAATACGGCCTTTGGGCCGGCAGGTGCCGCGAGCAGCAGATCTTTCAAGTTGGCTGCAAACACGCGGATCGCCTCGGTTTCGGCGCTTTCGCGCAGGCGCGTGACCATCTCAGATTCGAACATGGTTAAGAGTTTGACGCGCCAGGTCCAGCGTGCAACGTCGGCTAACCATTTGGCGCGCGCCGAGGGCGCTGCCGAGAACAAGTCTTTACCAAGTTTTAAAAAGTTAGCAACCCGTTCGACGCAAGGGTGTGGCACCAAAATATCTTGACTGGCCACAAGCCCAATACGCAGTTCGAGAGCGCCTTGTTGGCGACCGCGCAACATGGCCAAGATGCGATGTGAGGGCAGGGTACGCAGGGGTTCGTTGAAGTCGAACCAATCTCTGAAGTTTGCACCATCGGCTTCTTTACCGTCAGCCACCTTTGAATACAGATACCCGTACGACCATAAGTGGGTGCGCATGTCACTGAGCAAGTCAGCGTTTTCAGCGTAGCGCTCGGCCAAAATATCACGGGCGCCATCCAGCGCGGCTTTGACGTCGTTGATATTGGCTTCGGCGTTGAAGTATTGTGCGGCCAGTGCTGCTGGGTCGCATCTCAGGTCAGCCAAAATGCCATCTGCTAGGGGCTCTAGCCCCGCTTCACGTGCAATCTGCGCACGGGTGCGGCGTTTCACCTTGAACGGGGCATAGAGGTCTTCAAGGCGCTGTTTGGTGTCAGCTTGTTGGATCGACTTTTCAAGTTCAGGCGTAAGTTTGTTTTGCTCTGTAATCGACGCCAAGATCGCAGCACGGCGTTCTTCGAGGTCGCGCAAGTACAACAGACGCGTATCAAGGTTGCGTAACACCGTGTCATCTAAACCGCCGGTGGCTTCTTTGCGATAGCGTGCGATGAAAGGCACGGTCGAGCCGTCGTTCAGTAATGCAATCACGGCCAGCACCTGCGCGGCACGGATACCGAGCTCTTGCGCCAACTGCGCCACGATCCGCACCTCGGCCTCTTGTGAGGTGACGGGTGCGCTGAAAGTGGTTGCCGTTGTGCCAGGCTGAGCAGCGTCTGCGGAGGTGCCTGCAGCAGTAGATGGCTTGGAAGAAGAGGCAGTAGTATTTACAGCGACAGTTGCACCGGAGGCAGTACCGTTCGTGGTCGCTACAGTTGTGTCAGTGGCTTGGATGGCAGTTTTGGCAGAAGTCGATTCAGTCATTGGAATGAGGGCTTTTTAGCTAAGACAAACGGACGATTTTGCCACACTCCGGATTCTTGTTCAGCTGAGGCGGTATGATCCGGCTAGATTCTTGGTGTCACTTATGTCAGATCAGTCGATTTCTCAACTTTTTTCGCTCGACGGGCCGCTTGCGGCGGTTGCGCCGGGCTTTCGCGTGCGACCTTCACAAATCGAATTGGCCCAGATGGTTGAACGCACCATCGCTGAGCGTTCAACCTTGGTTGCTGAGGCCGGTACGGGCACTGGTAAAACCTGGGCGTATTTAGTACCTGCCTTGTTAGGGGGTGGCAAAGTGTTGGTCTCGACCGGCACCCGTACCCTGCAAGATCAGTTGTTTGCGCGCGATTTGCCGCGGGTGCGCGATGCACTCAGCGTGCCTGCTTCAATCGCCTTACTCAAAGGACGTGGCAATTATGTGTGCCACTATCATCTTGAAAAATTCCAAACTGAAGATCGTGGCTTAAAGTCGCGGGCCGAAGTGCAGCAGTTGCGCCACATTCACACCTTTGCACAGCAGTCGAACACGGGTGACCGGGCCGATTTGCCGACTGTACCCGAAGAGGCCGAAATTTGGCAGCGCGTCACCTCAACCCGCGAAAACTGCTTAGGCCAAGACTGCCCTAATGTACGTGATTGCTTTGTCTTGAAGGCGCGTCGGCAAGCGCAAGAGGCCGACGTGGTTGTCATTAATCATGCTTTATTTATGGCTGATTTAATGCTGCGCGACGAAGGGATTACCGATTTGCTGCCTGCCGCCGATACGGTCGTGTTTGACGAAGCGCACCAGCTGCCCGATACCGCGACACGATTTTTAGGTAATAGTCTGTCAACCCACCAACTGTTGGATCTGGCCAAGCTCATTGAGGTTGCGGGCCTCGCGCATGTCCGAGAACTCACCAACTGGTCTGAGCAAGCACGTCGGGTCGAGCATACGGCCCGTGAGTTACGTCTGGCCTGCGCTGGGCTCGAGCAGATGCCCTCTAAACGCGTGACCTTTGAGGCGTTTCCTGAACCCGCGGTCTTTGACGCCGCGTGCGCAACCCTACAAATGGCGCTCGATGAAATCGGCAAAATGCTGGTAAGCGTCGAAGAAAAACATCCGGATCTCGCTGCGGCGGCGCGCACTTGCCAAGAGTTGGCTGAACGCTTGGCAAAGTGGGGCCAACCTGGTCGCGAGTCGCGTGCACCCATCGACGATCTGCAGCAGGTCGTGCGCTGGGTTGAGTGCGGCTTGCATCACGTGCGTTTGCATGCGGCACCTTTATCTGTTGCCGAGGCGTTTTCGCGTTATCGGCAAGGCGGACAGGCCTGGATCTTTACGTCTGCGACGCTATCCGTGCATCGTGATTTTTCACATTTCACTTCGCGCTTGGGCTTAGACGATGCGCAAACCTTGCGGCTTGAGTCGCCGTTTGATTATCCGACGCAAGCCCTGCTGTATGTGCCGCAACAATTACCGCCACCGCAATCGCCAGATTTTTTACCTGCCTTTGTTGATACGTTGATTCCCTTAATCCAAGCGAGTCAGGGCGGGGCGCTGGTGTTGTGCACCACGCTGCGCGCGGTCGAACGCGTGGCCGGTTTGCTTGGTGATGCCTATGACCGTCTTGGTATCACGTGGCCACTGATGCGACAAGGCAACGGCACGCGCCGTGATTTACTCGAACGCTTTCGTACGTTGGATCATGCCGTGTTGGTCGGCAGCGCGAGTTTCTGGGAGGGGATTGATGTGCAGGGCGATCGTCTGACCTTAGTCGCGATTGATAAGCTCCCGTTCGCCCCACCGGATGATCCGGTGCTTGAAGCACGTTTGCGAGCCTGCCGCAGCCGCGGCGGCAACCCATTTATGGAATATCAACTGCCAGAAGCGGCGATTGCCCTGAAACAGGGAGCCGGCCGCTTGATTCGTAGCGAAACTGACTGGGGCGTGTTGATGGTGGGTGATACACGGCTTGTGGATAAGCCTTACGGCAAGCAGCTGTGGCGTGGCTTACCGCCATTTGCGCGCACGCGCTCACTTGAAGAGGCCGTGGCGTTTTATACACGCCACGCCGACTCAAAACAACCGTAATGGGTTCCAGGCGCTGTATTTATCTGGAAAGCCTTTTGCGATCAACGTAGTGTTTGGAAAGTTGGTCAGCAAAACGCGTTCGGCGTCGTTGCGCAAATCAGTCATCTTCAGTTTGTCGTATGACATCATCATGATGTAGAGCGCTGGCTCAGACGACGGTACACCTTGAAACTCGGTGATGACAATTTGCGCCCGATTGATTGCCGCGACGTAGGCAAATCTTTCGTAGTAATAGCGCGCGATGAGCATCTCGTTTTCGGCCATTGTGTTGATCAGCCATTCGATACGCTTGCGTGCGTCGGTGGCATAACGGCTTTCAGGAAAACGTGTCACGAGTTCGTTGAAGGCTGCATACGATTGGCGCAATGCCTTGGGGTCACGTTCGCCAGGATTTTGGCGCGTGACGGTGGCAAAGACGGCACTGGGGGGCGTAAAGTTGATCAAGCCGCGCAAGTACAGCGCGTAGTCTGAAGCGGGGTGGCTAGGGTATTGCTGCTGAAAGCGGCCAAGGGTGGCTAAGCCCAATTCGGGCTCTTTGTCTTTCCATTGCACATAGGCTAAGTTCAACATGGATTGCTGTGCGTAGGTGCCAAACGGAAAGCGCGTTTCGACTTGCATAAAACGCTCTTTGGCCAGGCGCCAGTTGCCCGAGTTCATTTCTGCTTTGCCATCTTCAAACAGACGCTCGACATTCCAGGTGGCGGTGGGATCGTATTCGGGTCCTTTGGTGCCACAACCTGCGATCAGTAAGGCTGCAAATAAAACCATCAGCCTGCTGGCCCAGATGTTTGTCGTGCGCGACTGAAATAAAGAAATAGTGTTGCGACCCATCA
>CANKOW010000112.1 GCA_947484295.1 Alcaligenaceae bacterium
TAGCCGAAAGCATGCAAAGGTTTTAATCGAGCAGTGGCGGGAACATTACAATACGATCAGACCGCATTCAAGTTTGGATTATCAAACGCCGCTTGAGTACGTCTCTGGATGGAAAAGCAGTTCAACAACCGGAGCCTTCGTTTCTAAATGAAAATGGTCCGAGAAAACCAGACAGGTCAACACCAAACCGTATCCGAGGCATCCCACTGGTGAAATCCACCCTTGCGACCCTACTGTGCTGATATGAAGGCTCTGCAACGAGTCTGCCGATTACTAGATTAAGCCTAATCTGAGCCGCTTGTCCAAACTCGGCACGTTCGCCTCTCATAACGGCGTATAGGGTCTGCCGTGACATTCCAGCACGCTCGGCAAGCTCACCCATATTCGGGATTGCATCGCCCAGAGCAAGACGCTTTTGATGCCATTTCAGGAAATCTTGGATTTCAGTAATGGAGCGGGCAGTAATCATTGGTGTTGTCGAGTGTTGTTCTGGGCGCTAACTTCGATGGACTTCTACGCAAAATATCTTCGTGCCAGTATCTCAGAAATATGTCTCATATTTGCGTGAGGTAGTGCCAGATATCACGGGGGGAGTCAAAATCAAGCCTTAGAACAAACGGTCGGCATTCTCAGACCCGAGGTGATGGTGCAGATATCAAGATTTTTACCGGCTTCGGGGTAATCGATAACATAAACCCTTGCACTGCCTAAATAAGGCATATTTAGATATCCAGCGACGTCATTAAGGATTATGATAGTAAGGCTTTCTTGAAGTGCACTTAACTGTGTTAGCTAGTCCTAACCGATCACCCACTTGGAGTTTGCTATGAACATTGAACTTGAAGAAGTTGTTGTGCAGCATGTTTCTGATGACGCACTGGAGCTGGCTGCGGGCGGTACTCAGGGAGCACCTACCAAGGTACTAAGGTGTTATTAGCCGTTATTAACCGGTAACCTACTTGGAGTTTGCTATGAACATTGAACTGGAAGAAGTTGTTGTGCAGGCTGTTTCTGATGACGCACTAGAGCTGGCTGCGGGTGGTACGCAGGGGGGCCCTAGCATTGGGGCTGGGGTATGGTGTTAGCTATTGCTGAACGGTAACCCACACCCACTTGGGTGCTAGCCACCTTCGGGTGGCTTTTTTTAGTTGACTCTCATGCTGGATATGACCGCAACGTGTATTGATCTAAAGAAGTTGAGTAAAGGGGCCGTTAGGCGCTTTTATGATGTTTTTGAACAAAGGGGGGCAGTCTCGGCGAGCTCCGCGGACGACGATGAGGGTTTTAAGCGCGAGGGGATCGCCCTGGTGGTGGGTGCAGAAGTACGTGGGTTATTCACGTACAAGGGATTTGCAAGCCTTCACGCTGATACAACCTTGTATTTCCTCGCCGGTGGGGTGTTGGTTGAAAATCGTCATACGAGGCATCACCAAGCGTTGATTGAAAGCCTAATTCTTAAATTAAAAACTGATTCAAAAGTAGAAATAATAGTTAGTCTCGATCGGCAACCAATGCAGCAAGCTGATGAGGTTACTGAGGCTGAGTCATTTTGGCTTGCACAAGGTTTTTCGTCATTGGACACACAGATTCATTATCAAGGTGCAAGCAAATCCTTCGACGTCAAAAATAAAATAGATTTTTCTGTGAGCGAATATGCTGGTGGCAATGAAGCCACCAACTTACAGTTATGCCACTTGTATCGAGAAGCATATAAAAGGCGCCTAGGAATCCCTGATGTCACGCCAGACAGTATCAACGAGCAATTATCTATTCCCAGTTGTTCGTACCTGATTATGCACCACAACCGCCAGTTGATAGGTCAAGTCGCTTTATTCATATCTCAAAGAGAATGCTATGTGGACAGCATATACGTCAAACGTTCATACTGGGGGATGGGGGCAGCGGACAAATTGACACACTCATTATTTGACTACGCAGAAAAAAAGGGATGCCAAACCGTATCGGGCACAGCCGCATCTAATAATCAGGCGAGCCGCGCTCTGATGGAGCGCTTTGGACTCGTCGCGCAGTATCAAGTTAAGCGTGTGTTACTCAGACTTTGATATTCTGTCTTTAAGTAAAAGATGCGGTTCGGTCTCGACTATCATCAGTCACCCTGAGTAAACATAAATGCCTCTTGATTTAGAACACATACTTACAAATGCAGCAACCATTGACGAGTTGCTCGGGCCTAACTACGAGCCACAGATGGGTCAGAAAGACAGCACGGATCGTGCGGCCTTAAGACTTGCCGCGTGGTGTCGCTCTGCGTCAAGCGGAGATTGGGGTTTATTCTTTAAACGTATGGGTCGTGACAAGCTCTCTATTGATCAGGTCTTGTCCCGATTTGCTGAGGTCAGATATTTACCGGATGCACCGAAGCCCGCATGGTTTGAAGATGCTCAATGGACGTATCAAACGTTAACGGGTGAGTTTGGTGGTAGTCAACTTTTTCTGGTTGATGGCGCAGAGCCACGGCCATTTGAGAAGCTCTTTTATGCGTTGGTAGAGCGCGCAGAAATTAACGTGATCGACAAGACAGAGCCACAAGCACTCGCTTTGTTTAATGAATCAGCCAGATTGGGTTTACGTGTTGGGCTGTTAAAACTGCTCACAGATCTCTATGCCCCGTTGCTGTACAGCAAGTTTGTGGCAATCTTAAAAAAACATAGCCCAGAGGGCAAATTACCCGCGTCAACTGCCACGACAGGTACAAATCAATTTGACACATTGATTAAGGCTCTGCGCGCAACTGAGCTGGCGGCGTTGTTTGCAGACAAACCCGTCTTACTGCGCTTAACAGCCACGATCGTCAGGCAGTGGATTGACACGACGGCTGAGCTCATTACTCGTTTGCATGCTGACATCACAGAAATTAGGGCATGCATCACGCACTCTGCGTCCGATGTCAACGTGCAGGCGGTTGGCGGCGATTTATCCGATCCGCACAACTTCGGTCATTCGGTACAGTTCGTTACCTTTGAGGACCACACCAAGCTGGTCTATAAACCTAAAGATTTGCGCTTGGATGTTGCGTGGCATGATCTGATCGCAACGTTTAACGCGAGTTTGCCACCCATTGATCTCAAGCCTGTTAAGACCATTGCTTGCCCTGAATATGGATGGACCGAGTTTATCGACCACACCTCTTGTGAATCCGCACAAGATATTGAACTTTTCTATCGTCGCTCAGGTGCTTGGTTGGCGATATTTCATTTGTTTGCTAGCACTGACATGCACTTTGAAAATATCCTAGCTTACGGGGCGCATCCAGTTCCGATTGATCTCGAAATGATTTTGCAAGCATCTACCCCCGAGGCAGAGCAAGAACTTCCCGAAACAGCGGCGCTCATTGAGACAAGTCGTAGCGTCGTGAATTCGGTTTTGATGGTGGGGATGCTGCCGTCATACGCAAAAAGCCCCAACAATAAAATCTTTGATGCGGGTGGGCTAAATGCGATTCAACGCAGTGCGCTCGTTGGTGTGTGGAAAAACGCGAACACTGACGGTATGCGCTGGATGCAAGTGCCTAATGACTCGTCAGATACGCCCAATATTCCGCACCTCGATGGGCAATATGCGCAACTAGGTGATTACTTACCTGCCTTCGTTGAAGGCTTTGAGCAGTACTCGCATTTCTTACTCAAACAGCGTGAGGCGATCGGTGTCACGGCTTTGCTTAATCCCTTTAAAAATCTTCCTGTGCGCAAGGTGATTCGAAACACCCGTTTTTATTACATGCTTTTACAAAGGCTCAAAGATCACCGCAACATTGGCGATGGTGTAACGTGGAGCGCACAAGCAGAGTTTTTATCCAGACTCGCTGACTGGGACTCTGAAGACGACTTGCTTTGGCCCTTGCAAGAGGCAGAACGAATAGCCTTAGTCAATTTAAATATTCCGCATTTTGTTTCACCCAGCGATCAAGATAGGGTTAGCGCTATCACGGGCCATCAAACCCAAACAAATGCAACGCCTGGGCTTGAGCGAGCAACCGAGCGCTTCACCAAATGGTCGACGGTAGAGATTCAGCAACAAGTTGAAATTATTAAGATCAGCACGAGCTTTGTTACAAAATCCGGCACGACAGCAGACGACAAATATTTGTTTAAGCGCAAGATTCAACAATCGACCCAACGTTTAGACTCGACGTCTTTGGCGGCAGAAGCGACACGAATCGCCGCAACCATTGCGCAACACGGCACGATCAAAGACAAAAGCGCCGCTTGGGTTGGGCTTGATTGGTTGGGTGCTTCAGAGGTAGGACAGCTCGTCACGCTCGGCCCTGACCTCTATAACGGTACTAGCGGCATTGCATTATTTCTAGCCGCCCACGCTCGTGATGCCAACGATTCATTCAGTCGCGAACTTGCCTTTAAAGCTCTTGCGGCAACGAGACGACAGCTTGCACAACCCTCCGCAGCAAGATGGGCCAGAGGGCTAGGGATTGGAGGTGCAAGCGGACTTGGTTCGATCGTCTACGCACTGACGGTTACGTCAGAGCTGCTTGCTGAGCCGTCTTTATTACAAGACGCTCTGACGGTATCGAATTTGTTCTCTAATGAATTGATCACGGCTGATCGCTCATTAGATGTGATTGCAGGCAGTGCAGGAGGGATCCTGGGACTATTGGCCCTCTATCGTAAAACTCAGTCTCAGGAAGTATTGGCTAAAGCGATTGCTTGTGGTGAGCATTTGTTACGACAACCTCGACTGGGTGAAGCTGGTAAGCGTAGTTGGGCAGTACTTGGAGTCAGTGAATCTCCTTTGACGGGTTTCTCGCATGGCGCTGCTGGATTCGCTTACGCCTTATCAAGTTTGGCAACAGTTACTCACCGCCAAGAGTTTGAAGTGGCGGCGCAAGAATGTGTTGCCTATGAGGATAGTTGTTATAACAAAGACGTATTGAATTGGCCTGATTTGCGCACCGCCGCTGCAACCGTTTTCCCTAGCCAATGGTGTCATGGTGCAGTAGGTATTGGACTTGCACGCGCTGCAAGTAGTCGTGTTGGTAAGGCCAAGGTAGAAGCAATCGTTAGCGATATCAATCACGCAGTACAAAACACTACCGCTAACTGGCCCCAGCATGTTGATACGCTGTGTTGTGGCACACTCGGTACGATTGAGTTTCTGGGCGAGGCAGGTGAATTATTGAACCAACCCGCTCTTGGACACTTATCAGATCAGCGGCTGGCACAAATTATTGCGAACCGCCACGAGCAAGGTGACTACGCTTGGAATGCAGGAGGTACGGCTTTTAATCTTGGTTTGTTTCGTGGTTTGGCTGGGGTGGGTTACACCATACTGAGAAAATTGGATCCGCAGTTGCCAAATGTTTTGATGTGGGAATAGGTGATGGCACAGGTATCTAAGTTTTTAAGAGCAAGTCAGCAGGCTTAGCCAATACTCGCAACGGCGCACAAATAGTGCAATTATTTGTTGACAACTGTCGAATAGCCGTTTTATATATTTAAGGCATTCTTAAAATGCATTAACCGAGTGTTAGCTCCTGCTGCGCCGGTAACCTACAACCTTGGAGTCTGCTATGAACATTGAACTTGAAGAAGTTGTTGTATCGGATGTCTCTGATGATGCACTGGAGATGGCTGCGGGTGGTGCGCAGGGGGGTGTATTAACATTCGATACGATTTTCAATACTCACCACGGTATTTGTTAGGTAGCTATTGCTGACTGCAAACCCAAACCCACTCGGGTACTAGCCACCTTCGGGTGGCTTTTTATTGGAAACAGGATTTTTTCCGGTGTCGGGGAAGTAAAGGTGCACCCTACTTTAGGGGTTCATGCCCAAATTGTGGGCTGATAGAACAGCCTGAGCTGTTAGCTAGAGCACAAACGTAACGTGGTTGACGCATAGCCCAAAGCCTGACTTGAAATGAATTGATAGTTGGCGGCTCTGGCTGCTGTTGCGGCTAGTTGAGCAGTCCTGTGGTAACAATTGTGGTAACTCAGCGACAAATTTAGCTAAGTAGTTGAATTATCGATTGACTTGGCGGACAGAGGGGGATTCGAACCCCCGATACGCTATGAACGTATACACGCTTTCCAGGCGTGCGCCTTCAACCGCTCGGCCACCTGTCCGCTGTCATAACAAGCCACGCATTCTAACAGAGGCAGGTATGCCGCCCGAGCTGCACCATACCCCTGCAACCTAGGCCGCCGATGCCTATACTAGCGGTCATGTCAGCATCTACGGTCACCCCAGCGCCCCCGGCCTCGCCAACACCAACACTCGGGCTGCTTTTTATTCTGTTCGCCAAAATCGGCGCAACCAGTTTTGGCGGGGGCATTTCGGGCTGGATGTATCGTGATTTTGTTGATCGGTATCATTTCTTGACCGAAGACGAGTTCATGAGTGCGCTTACGATCAGCCAGATCTTGCCAGGACCCAATGTGGCCAACCTGGCCTTGCATATCGGTCACAAACTACGTGGAGGCATGGGCGGGCTGGTATCGGTGATGGCGCTAATCGTGCCCCCCATGATCTTGGCAGTGCTGCTCAGTATTGTCTTGCTTGATTTGGGTTCAATCAATTGGATTCACGATTTTCTTGAAGGCTTGGCCGCAAGTGCGATGGGGCTCACGGCCTCGGTTGGGATCCGCGGGCTCAAGCAATCCTATCGTATCGGGCTGTGGCCACTCGCGCTCAGTGTTTCAGTTTTTATTGGGTTATTTTTATTAAAGCTGCCCCTTGTGCCCGTCATTTTAGGTTTGGCGCTTGTTGGGCTCGTGTTTGCCAATATCCATCAAAAGCGTATCGGCTCTAAACCGACAAGGCCGCGTGTCTGATGAAAACCTCAAACATTTATCTGGATCTGTTTGTTGTCTTTGCACCGCTATCGCTGATCTCAGTGGGCGGCGGGCAAAGTGTCGTGGGCGATATGCATCTGCAGGCCGTTGACATTTATCACTGGCTGACCCACGCGCAATTTATCGATTTGTTTGCAATTTCGCGCGCGGCACCCGGGCCAGGTGCCTTGTTAGCCACTTTGATTGGCTGGCAAGTCAGTGGCTGGCAAGGTGCCCTAGTGGCTTCGCTTGCGTTGTTTGGGCCGTCAACCATCTTGGCGTATTTTGTGACGCGTGCCTGGCACAAAAGTCATGACAAGCCTTGGACAGCAATCGTGCAAAACGCCCTCGCCCCCTTAGCCTCGGGGCTATTGCTGACCAGCGCAATCATCATCTTGCGCTCAACCTCGGGCGGCGTCACCCCATGGTTAATCGCGGCTGTGTCGGCTGGGATATTTTGGCGCTTTAAAACCATCAATCCACTGCCAGTGCTATGCGTGGGCGGACTGGTGTTGGTGCTAGCGCGGCTTTGGCTTTAAAACTATTTCGGCAACGACAACATCCGTTGCACATAGCGCGCGATCGTATCCACTTCTAGATTGACACGTTGACCAACCTTTAGATGTTGCAACGTTGTCACGGCAATCGTGTGGGGGATCAAATTGATACTAAACCGTGTACCGCCCGCCACATCGTCTACACGGTTGACGGTCAAACTCACGCCGTTGACGGTGATCGATCCCTTATAGGCCAAAAAGGCTGCAAGCGAAGCAGGGGCTTGCACGATGAGCTCCCACGATTCGCCAACTGCCTCAAACTTCAGGACCTCGCCCAAGCCATCGACATGGCCTGACACCAAATGCCCGCCGATCTGATCGCCGATGCGCAAGGATTTTTCTAAGTTCACCGGGCCTAGGGCATCAAGCCCCATTGTAAGGCGCAAACTTTCGCGTGACACATCAACCGAGAAACCATCAACGTGTTTTGACACCACCGTCATGCACGCGCCTTGAATCGCGATTGAGTCCCCAAGGCCAACGTCAGCTAAATCTAAACCACCCGCGTGAATGTTGATATGCACGCCCGTGTTTGCTTTATCGCCCGCGAAGGGTTCGATACTTTGAATCTGACCAACGGCTGCGACGATTCCGGTAAACATCCTATTGCACCTTACCTGTGTTGCCTTCGATTAAATGAATACTCTGCATCAGTTCGCGCCACCGCTCAGGCAAGCGCGCACGTAGTCTAATATCTGCGCCTAACTGCTTGACCTCAGTAAACTCAAAGCGCTTCGCGCCTTCAAGTTGCGTCAGTATCGGCAACTGCGCCATGCTTCTACCTTCGCCTAGCAGCATCGGCGCCATGTACACCAGCAACTCATCGACACAGCCAGCGTCAAGCAAGGCGCCATTCAAACCCGAGCCCGCTTCGCAATGAATTTCGTTATGCCCTTGCGCAGCCAACCACTGCATCATCGCGCGCATATCAATACGACGGCGCGCCTGACCTACTTGAGGTGCTGCGGCTTCAGGCACACACACCACCTGTACGCCACACTCAGCTAAGCGCGCAGCTTTTTCAGGATTGGTATCACCCACAAACACAAACGCATCGCCGCCTGCCAACACCGCCGCATCTTCAGCAATTTCAAAGCCAGGGTCAATCACCGCGCGCTTCGGTTGACGTGGGGTCACCACATGCCGCACATTCATTTTTGGATTATCAGCGCGCACGGTACCAATGCCCGTTAACACCACGCAGCTACGTGCGCGCCAATGGTGTCCATCAGCACGCGCCTCTGGGCCCGTGATCCATTGCGAGACGCCATTGTTTAAGGCCGTGCGTCCATCCAGCGATACCGCCGCCTTCATCCAGACATAAGGCATGCCACGCGTCATGCGCGACACAAAACCAGGGTTCAGCTCAAGCGCTAAATCTGCACACACACCCACATTGACTTCGATGCCGGCCTCACGCAAACCGCGCATACCGCGGCCCGCCACACTAGGATTCGGATCAAAGTGCGCAAATACCACGCGCTTAGGGCCAGCCGTGATTAAGGCATCTACACAAGGAGGTGTACGACCATGGTGACTACAGGGCTCGAGCGTGATGTATACCGTTGCACCCAAGGCACTCAACCCCTTGGCCTTCATGTCGTTTAACGCCATGATCTCGGCATGGTGGCTGCCCACCACTTGCGTCGCACCGCGGCCCAACACTTGGCCATCACGCACGATCAAGCAACCGACACGCGGATTAGGCGAAGGAACGTACAGTGCACCCTCGGCCAAGGCAAGCGCCTGACGCATAAAAAAAACATCTTGATCGGGATTGCGCGTATCAATACCGCGCGCATAGGGCTGGTTCATGTCTTACGCCGCAAAGGTGGACCCTGCATCTCGCGAATCGCCTCGACAAACTCGCCGATATCTTCAAAGCTTTTATACACAGAGGCAAACCGCACGTAGGCCACTTTATCAAGCTTTTTAAGTTCGGCCATCACCAGCTCGCCCAAAAATTCAGTAGACACTTCGCGTTCGCCACTTGTCAGCAGTTTGTCTTCAATACGCATGACAACGGCATCAACGTCTTCGGTACTGACTGGGCGTTTGCGCAATGCAAGCGATAAGCTCGCGCGTAATTTACTAGCCTCATAATCGTGCCGGCTACCATTGCGTTTCACCACCGAAGGCATCGAAAGCTCAGGGCGCTCGTAAGTCGTAAAGCGCCGGTCGCACTCAACGCAGCGCCTGCGACGGCGAATAAAATCGCCCTCGTCAGCACCGCGAGAGTCAACCACTTGCGTATCAGGATGCCCGCAAAAGGGACACTTCATCGGTAACCTTGATTATCGGTAAACCGGGAAGCCTGCCGTCAACGCATTGACCCGTGCGCGCACGGCTGCGACATTGGCTGCGTCTCGCGGATTATCAAGCACATCAGCAATCAAGTTACCGGTGAGTTCGGCCTCGGCTTCTTTAAAGCCACGCGTAGTCATTGCTGGTGTACCTAGGCGAATGCCGCTAGTGACAAAAGGTTTTTCAGGGTCGTTGGGGATCGCATTTTTGTTCACAGTAATGTGAGCCTGACCCAACACGGCCTCGGTCTCTTTACCGTTAACACCTTTCGCGCGCAAATCAACCAGCATCACATGACTTTCAGTATGGCCAGACACAATGCGTAAACCGCGCTTAATTAAGGTCTGCGCCAACACCTGAGCATTTTTCACAACCTGTGCCGCGTAGGTTTTAAACTCAGGGGTCGAAGCTTCGTGAAACGCCACCGCTTTGGCCGCGATCACATGCATCAGCGGGCCGCCCTGAATACCCGGAAAAATCGCCGAATTAATCGCTTTTTCGTGCTCGGCTTTCATCATGATCACGCCGCCACGTGGGCCACGCAGTGACTTGTGCGTGGTTGAGGTGACAAAGTCAGCGTGTGGCACAGGGTTAGGATAAGCGCCACCGGCCACCAAGCCTGAGTAATGCGCGATATCCACCAGCAACAAGGCACCGTTGTCTTTAGCGATACGTGCCAGCCGTTCAAAATCCATACGCAGCGAATAGGCTGAGGCACCAGCCACGATCATTTTGGGCTTTTGTGTTTTAGCCAAGTGCTCGACCTTGTCGTAATCGAGTACTTCGTTAGCGTCTAAGCCATATTGATGAAAGTTATAGAGTTTGCCAGAAGAGTTGACGCTTGCGCCGTGGGTTAAGTGACCGCCCTCAGCCAAACTCATCCCCAACACAGAATCACCAGGCTTTAAAAACGCCAGATACACCGCCTGATTGGCCTGCGAACCAGAGTTAGGCTGAACGTTAGCCGCCTCAGCGCCAAACAATACTTTAAGACGATCA
>CANKOW010000113.1 GCA_947484295.1 Alcaligenaceae bacterium
GCTGCCATGGCCCGCTTTGAAAACTCGTAGCCATGCGACGCCACTGCGATCCCAAAGGCATCTAGCATCAAAAGCTTGGCACGCTCGCGAACTGAAGCCGGAATATCACTCGCTTTAAAATTGACTGCAAAACTTGCCAATTGCTCTGATATGGCTTGGCCTGCCGCTGGTGAAGTATTTGGTTGTGTCATTGTCTTGCTCTCGTGTTAGTCACGCTTGTTGTGTCGGCGTCTTTGCTTAATCAACTTTTGCTCCAGAAAGCTTCACTGCAACAGCCCAGCGTTTAAGCTCGTCTTCAATGAAGCTGCGAAATTCACTCGGTGAGTTGCCGACAGGCACAGCACCTAACGCCCCTAGCTTGGCTGCAAAGTCTTTCTCACGTAGCGCACTCATCGAAATCTTTGAAAGTGTTTGAATCACAGCTTCAGGGGTTTTGGCTGGTGCCACCAAACCAATCCAGGCAACCGCTTGAAATCCTGGATAGCCCGACTCGGCTACGGTAGGGATGTCAGGCGTTGCGGCCGAACGCTGAGCGCTTGAGACAGCGATCGCACGCAAACGACCAGCTTGAATAAGGGGGATCGCTCCAGGGCCCGTTTCAAACATCGCCGAAATGCGTCCGGCCATCAGATCAGTCAATGCCGCTGGACCGCCTTTATACGGTACATGCGTCATGTTGGTATCAGACGCCTGCTTAAAGAGCTCCATGATGAGATGGTTCGTCACCCCACTGCCACCCGAGCCGTAGTTGATTTGTCCCGGACTTTTCTTAGCAAGTGCCACCAGGTCTTTTACGGTCTTAACCGGCAGATCAACATTCACCACAAGATACTGCGGCACGATTGCGATCAAACTAATCGGTGCAAAATCACGTAGTACGTCATAGGGCAAATCTTTGTATAACGCGGGGTTCACCGCAAGCGTTGCACTCGAACCCATCATCAGCGTCAACCCGTCAGGGACTGCTGCCGCGACAATGCGACTGCCTAAGATTCCAGAGGCACCAGCGCGGTTGTCAACAATAAAACTCGAGCCTGGCAGATTGTCTGCAAACTTTTGCGCCATGTACCGCGCCACTATATCTGTCGCCTGCCCTGGAGGAAATCCAACAATCATTTTTACCGGATTTTCTGGATACTGGGCGTAGCTAACGGAGGCGATCAATGTCAAAAGAATCGTACTTATGGCCAAAATGGCTTGTCTTAGAATTTGCATTTTTGTCTCATTGTTCTTAATTGAAAATCGAGACATGAAACAGCTATGTCTCGTCATTTTTTTAAACACTATCCGTCAAGCAGCTACGTTTAATCCCCAACACCATGACCACGCTTAGACACCAAGGCAGAACGAATGAAGTTCATGATCTCAACCCCGTTCTGATTAAACGCCCGAGTTTTGACGGTCACAATGCCTTGCGTCGGGCGACTCTTTGATTCGCGAATTTCAAGCACTTCAGATTCAGCGTAGAGTGTATCGCCCGCGAAGACCGGCGCTGTCAGATTGATTTCTTTCCAACCAAGATTTGCAACCGCCTTGGCGCTGATGTCGTTAACGGTCATCCCCAAGACAATCGCAAGGGTGAGCCCACTGCTCACAAGTAATTTTCCAAATTCGCTTTTCTCTGCGAAAGCAGCATCGCAATGCATGGGATGAAAATTCATCGTAAGCAACGAAAAATGGATGTTGTCGGCATCGGTCAACGTACGACCGGGCCGATGCTCGTAGAATGCGCCTAATTCAAAATCTTCGAGATAACGGCCATAGCTCGTTTGATAGCGCTTGTGACCTACCGTCTTAATCTCCATGCCCTGCCTCTTTGTTCGGTTTATTTGTTTGTCCGGACAAAGTGTCGCTTATATCAACAGTGGCTGTCAACTCGATTCTGTTGCGCTCTACTTATTCTTTATAGCTGGCGTCGGCCTTATCTAATTGACGCAGCATTGCCGGCCATTCAAGCACACCGTAGCGGCGCGTCACACTTGGATTCCATTGCGCGTTGGCTTTTGCCACCACATCCGCGGGCGGAATAATCAACTCGGCATTGCAGGCCATCGCATCGACCTGTACTTTGCACGCGAGCTCAAGGCGATAGATGCTGTTAAACGCCTCAGGGATTGAGGGCCCCAACGCTAACAACCCATGGTTATGCAAAATCATCACCTCAGCGTCGCCTAAATCACGCTGCAAACTCTTTTGCTCTGACAGATCAACCGAGATCCCTTCGAAGTGGTGATATGCGACTTTACCAAACCGAGTTGCGGTTTGCGTCAACGGTAACAACCCGCACTTCAGTGTCGACACCGTCATGCCAGCACGCGTATGGGTGTGAATAATACAAGCGGCGTCTGGGCGAGCAGAATGGATTGCGCTATGAATCACAAAGCCCGTACGATTGATGCCATAGTCTTCATTCGGACGATCAACAATATTGCCATCAATATCAATTTTGATCAGACTCGAGGCCGTAATTTCTGTGTACAGCAAACCATAAGGATTGATGAGATAGTGATTAGGCTCACCTGGCACCATCGCTGAAATATGGTTTGCAATCATGTCAGTCATGCCATATAGCGCTACTAAGCGATAGCAGGCGGCGAGCTCAACACGTGTTTGCCATTCTTGCGCACTCACCCGGGCTTTTAAGGGGCCTGGGGGGATTTTGGCTGCACTGCTCATCATGATTGGTGAAACGTCGTTCATATCATCTCCTGATTTTTTGTTTTAATTCTTCCAAGCCCGCATACGGTCAACCATCTCTGGCGCAGCCCCTAAATAATTTGCGGGATCGCACAGGCGATCGATCGTCGCACGATCAAGCTTGCCTGAAATTTTTATATCGGTGTACAACACCTCGGCAAGCTTGAGACCCTTAGTCGCGGCGACCCGACAGGCGTCGTACACCACGTCATGCGCGGTTTGTCGCCCGATAAAGGGGGCCAAGCCCATCATCACCGCCTCGGCCACAATCAAGCCACCAGACAGATCCAGGTTCTTGAGCATACGTGCTGTATCAACCTCTAAGCCACTGAGCATAAACTTCGCTTGATGTAAGGCCCCTGCGGTCAAAATAAAAGACTCTGGGATTGCGCCCCATTCAATATGCCAAGGGCCGGTTGCACGCTCAAAATCTTGCACCATGGCATCAAGCGCCAGGCCCGCGTGCTGTCGTACCGTCTTTGAAGCGCTCAACATCAACTCGCATGAAATCGGATTACGCTTTTGCGGCATGGTGCTTGAAGCTCCGCGCCCTTTCACGAAGGGCTCGAACGCTTCGCCAAGTTCATTGGTCATCATCAACATAATATCCAAAGCGATTTTTCCTAGCGATCCGGTCACCAAGGCCAGAAACTGAATCGTCTCAGTTAACCCATCACGGGCAACATGCCAAGTCACAGGCGCCGCCTCAAGTTCGAGTTCAGTCATCAGCGCGGCGTGCACTGCCAGCCCTTGCGAACCCAAAGAGGCGAGCGTCCCTGCCGCACCACCAAACTGCCCGATTAATACACGAGGCTTAAGCTGCAGCAGACGCTCGCGATGCCGTCTGATCATCAGCAACCAAACTGCCACCTTATAGCCAAAGGTGATTGGCAAGGCATGTTGTAGATGCGTGCGCCCCGCCATTGGCGCATCGCGATACTGCGCCGCCAACGCATCGAGGATTTGATCGAGCTCATCTAGATCGGTCTCAATAATTTTCAATCCGGCGCGCACTTGCAACACCGTGGCCGTATCCATGATGTCTTGCGTGGTGGCACCCCAATGCAAATACTCGCCTTCGGGCCCGCACATCTTTGATAACTGATGCACCAACGGCAAGATCGGATACCCAACGATTTCGGTTTCGCGTTTGAGTTCAACCATGTCAAGCTTGGTTGAATCGGCTTTTTGCGCGATCACGTTGGCGGCCTTCACCGGGATCACTCCAAGCTTGCCCTGCACCTTGGCTAAGGCAATTTCAGTTTCGGTATAGCGGTACACGGTAGCGGCATCGTCAAACACCTCTCGCATCGCGGCCGTACCAAACATATCTTTAAAAATTGAAGACTCAAGCATCGAGATGGGCATAGGGGTGTCGCAATGAAAGGGGATGCCCTATATTAGGTGGGTGCATTTGCCTCGTCAACGTCGCTGCTCAGTCCCTTGTGCTGAGCAACACGGCGTTTACCCTAGTTTCAAGGTTGCCGAGTCAGCAAAAGCCGGCAAACAACCAAGCTAAATGATATAAAGACTGGGCAGCAGGCCGCATGCTTCGCTGTGATTCTTGCTTGCTTGACCATGATCACTACTTGCTTGACCTGGCTCCCTGCTGGATTAACCTTGATCCCATCACCCTAAAAGACTCGACTGCCATGAATATTCGTTTTGCACACAAACTATTGTTATCAGCCACTCTAAGCGCCGCAGCATTATTTCAAAGTGCTTCATCGTTGGCGCAAGATTACCCCTCACGCAACATCACCATGGTGATGCCCTATGCTGCTGGCGGCCCGGGCGACATCATTACTCGGCTTTTCGCTTCTGCCATGCAAAAGCAATTAGGCCAAACGATTGTGGTCGACAACCCCGCGGGTGCGGGCGGCAGCATTGGCACGGCAAAGGTGGCACGGTCTGCACCAGATGGCTACACACTGCTCATGATTCATATCAGCCATGCCACCAACGTGTTGATGATTAAAAACTTGCCCTATAGCCCGATTGATGATTTTGAACCGATTGGTTTAGCGACGGTAGGGCCGATGGTAGTCACTGGGCGCAAAGATTTACCCACCAAAGATGCCAAAGAATTTATCGCTTACATCAAAGAAAACGCCTCCAAGATCAGCATGGGTCATGCTGGTATTGGCTCTGCCTCGCACCTTTGCAGCCTGATGTTCATGGACGCGTTAGGCGTCAAACTGACTCTCGTACCCTATAAGGGTGCTGCCCCAGCAATTAACGACTTGATGGGTGGGCAGATTGACATCATGTGCGACCAAACCACGAGCACCTTGCCAGCAATTAGCGGCGGTCGTATTAAGGCCTATGCCGTGGCCGGTACGAAACGACTACCTGGGTTGCCAGACCTACCCGCGCTCACAGAAGTGGGTGTAAAAGGCTTTGATATCAGCATCTGGTTTGGCCTGTATGCCCCTAAAGGCACACCCAAACCAATTATCGACAAACTATCAACTGCCTTGGCCGCAGCCGTCGTTGATCCCGACGTTAAAGCGAAACTCGAAAGCATCAGCACAGCTGCCGTATCACCCGACATGGCAGTACCCGCAAAGTTGCGCGCTCATTTGAAAAATGAAATCGAGACTTTGGGGCCGTTGCTGACTAAATCCGGAATTACGCCGAACTGAATGCCATACGGGGGCAACGTTAGTTGCGCCCTGACTACAACACTTGGCAGAAGGGATCGCGTGAGCGGTCCGCCCGCAAGCGCTGCGCTAAAACTGTACGACCGCGCGACCACGTACGCCCGACTGAATCAACTTATCGCAATGCGCTTTTAAATGATCAAACGCGATGGTGTAGGCGATTTGATGGATGTGACTTGGTCGTAAGTCGCCGCCTTTTTGCATACGCTGCCAGACTGCACCGCGGGTGGGCACCGGATGATTGCCGTTGATACCCACCAACGACACTGCACGCAGAATGAACGGGTAAATCGCCGTACTAAAGGTTTCGCCAGCCGCATTACCAAAGGCGCACACCACGCCACGCTGCTTGGTTGAACGCAAGGCGGCATCTAACGGCTTACCGCCCACGGCATCAATCACACCGGCCCACCTTTGCTCTTCTAAAAACTTGTCACCGCCGGCAATCTCATCTCGGCCAATGACCTCTGACGCGCCGATGCTTTTTAAATACTCGGACTCAGTATCTTTTTTACCCGTGCTTGCCACAACCTGATAACCCAGGCCCGCCAACATATCAATCGCGAACGAAGAGCTACCGCCCGTGCCGCCCGTCACCAAAATCGGACCGTGCTCTGGTTTAACTCCACGTAACAACAACTCGTCGACAGCCAGCGCTGACGTGTAGGCCGCCAGGCCCATCGCCACTGATTCAAAAGGATCGGTGTCTTCTGGAACATGCGCGGCCCAACTACCAGGCACTCGCACATACTCGCTATAGGCGCCATCACGTCGCATACCAAACTCACGCCCACCTTGTACGGTGACGACATCGCCAAGCTTGAACTGTGGATTGCTGGATTCAACCACCAAACCAGCGACTTCTACGCCAGGAACCGCGGGCAGATTCGAAAGCACTTTACCGATACCAGTGACTGCTCGCGCATCTTTGTAGTTCACCGCGGCGTATTGGGATTGGATCACTATGTCGCCGGACGCAAGATCAGCAATTGACTGTTCAATCATGCGACTGACTCGCTGTCCACCTTCTTCATATAGCTTGATCGACTTAAATTTCATCATTTTCTCCGTGACCTCTCATCACTCACACATAGAGAGCAATCAAATTTAACAAGGCGCACCTGTCCGCGCAACGCTCAGCACCACCAACTGTCTCGTCCGTTCGTGCGATAAGATCATCTCTGCTCAAGCCCGCTGAATCACCGCGCCACAAGCGAGCAAACCATCAATCTCAGTCTGCGACAAACCAAACTCAGTCAGAATCTGACAACTGTGCTCGCCGAGCGCGGGTGGCCCATAGCGTACACGCGACTGCGCATCGCGATCGCCCGCTGCAAAGCCTGGCATCCGCACCAACCCGGCCACAGAGCTATGCGTGTCGACAATGACGCCGTTGTGCGCAAGCTGGGGCGACTGCATCACCATGTTGTAGTCAGCAATCGGGCCGCAGATAATATCAGCCGCCTCAAAGAGCTCTTGCCACTCAAACGAAGTTTTATGAGCCAGCAAAACCGTCAACTCTTTCATTAAAGCATCGCGATTCGCGACGCGCTTTGGAATCGTTGCAAAGTCAGGATGTATTGCCAGCTCAGGTTTGCCCAGCAAATTGCAAAGCGCAAGCCAACGATCGTCATGATAAGCAGCAATCATGATCCAACCATCTTTCGTGGGATACGCCTCGTTAGGCGCAGAGTATGGCGCTGCGGTCCCAGTGCGCAAGGGCAGCTCGCCGCTAGACAGATAAGAGGTGACCGCAGACAACTGCAACATCAAGGCACTGTTATACAAAGAAAAATCGAGATGTTGACCCTGCCCTGTCGCATCGCGCACCCGCAACGCTGCAAGCACAGCCGAGGTCGATATAAAGCCGGTGACCATATCCACGGCGGGCACCAACACCTTCATCGGCGGCGAATTCGCATCACCGATATTACTCATCAGACCAGATACCGCCTGAACAATGCCATCGACACCCGCTTTATCGCGCCAAGGTCCGGTCTGGCCATAGGCCGAAACCGACCCAAAAATCACGCCGGGGTTAATCACCTGCAAGGCGGCAAAGCCCACCCCCAGCTTATCCATGACACCCGGTCGAAAGCTTTCAAGCACAATATCGGCCTGAGCCGCCATACGCTTAATCAGCGCAACACCTTCTGATTTTTTTAAATCAACTGAGAGCGAACGCTTATTGCGATTGAAGCTCATCGATACAACCGACTCACCTTCTTGCCACGGCGGGCCAAGCTTTCTACCAATGTCACCGCCAGGCGATTCAACCTTGATGACCTCGGCGCCCATATCTCCAAGCTGCATACCAATCAATGGGCCTGCGCCAATCTGCGTGAAATCGAGCACCTTAATGCCACTGAGCGCTTGATTGATAGTCACACCTTCTGCACTGCTCATGACTGCTTCCTATTGTTGTGGCGTCTCAAAACTATGACCTCATTTCTCAAGCTTAAATCCCATGGCTTTAATGGTTTTTTGCCAAAACAACAAGTCACGTTTAAGCATTTCATTCATTTGCTGTGGATTCAGATACGTCACAATAAACCCCTGACCCGTTAAACGATCGCGAACGACAGGATCCGCCAAGGCACGCGAAAACTCACGAGAAAGCTTTTCAACAATATCTGCCGGCGTGTTTGCAGGAGCAAGGATCGAATACCAAAGCGGCGCATCAAACCCCGGCAGCGCCGCCTCGGCGATCGTTGGAACCGACGGCATCGCATTCGACCGTGTTGGTGTCGTTACGCCAAGTGCTCGAAGTTTACCGGCCTTAACGAGCCCATCCAGTGAGGCCATCGTGCCAATCGCGCTCTGCACTTGTCCGCCGACTAAATCGGCAATCGCAGGCCCGGTGCCTTTATAAGGAACATGCGTCACTTGCACGCCGGCCGAGTAGTTAAATAGTTCAAAGGCGATGTGCTGAGCGGTACCCGAACCAGGAGTCCCGTGATTAAATTTTCCGGGATTCGCTTTGACCAAGGCGATGAATTCTTTCAAGTTCTGCGCGGGGACAGAGGGGTGTACAACCAACACCATCGGGACCGACGCAATCTGTGCAACGGTCACAAAATCTTTTTCAATATCAAACGGTAATTTGTTATCCAACCAAGGGTTAATCGTGATCTGATTGGCTGCAATCAACATCGTGTAACCATCCGGGGCTGATCGTGCAACAAATTCAGCGCCGATATTGCCTCCAGCGCCACCCTTATTTTCAACAACAACACTCTGCCCTAAGCCGTCTGATAAAAGTGGAGCGAGCGCACGCGCTAAAATATCGTTGCCGCCGCCCGGAGGAAAAGGTACAACAAAACGTATCGATCTTTCTGGAAATTTCGCCCCGGTTTGGGCCTGAGACTGCTGCGTTATCGCTATGCCGATCAGCGTCATGACGGTAACGACGAATCGCGTCAGCCAAGGTACCAGGTCGCAACGCCGCTTGGCTTGCGCTTCAGGTTGAGAGACTACTTTTATGTTTTGAGTCATATTCGCACCTTTTGGCAATACTGCATCATAAACAGCATAAATTAAGTCGCACGCGTTGACTTAGGCAGCGTGCCTAAGATGATTCCGGCAATAATCAAAACAGTCGCAATCAACAGCTCGGGCCCGAGCACTTCGCCTAAAAACAAACTTGCACAGAGCAGACCGATCAACGGTACGCCCAATAAACCCATTGATACAGCTGCTGCGGGTAAATCTCGGCTCACAATATTCATCAGCCAATACGCCACACCGTTACCGAATAAGCCGCAAAATCCTACCAATAACACCATTTCTAGTGACCACTTGAACTGTGGCATACCCTCTATGGCAAAGGCTAATATCACCTGTGTCAAACCGCCTAACAACATCTGCCAAGGTAATAACGAAAAAAGCGGCGTCACCCATTTGTGTGCGCGCCCATATACGATTGAGATCGCCCACAGCAACGCGCCTAACAACACGAAACCATGTCCAATCAAGACATTGCGATCAGTCCAATCCATCGCGCTTGGCTGCAAAATCAGGATCAGACCAGACATGCCAATGACTAACCCCAAAATTCGACGCAACGTGAAGGGCTCATTCAAAAATAACCAAGCCGCGGGTAGCACCCACAGTGGCGTTGTGTAAGCTAAAACGATAGATTTTCCGGCAGGCAAGTACAGAAGGCCCACGCTGACCAACACCGAAAACCCAACCATGTGCAGCCAGCCAATGCTAAAAATAATAGGCAGATCAGCTCGCACCGGCATGCGTAATTTTTTTGTAGCAAAGCACACCAAAAAAAAGATGATACACATCGGCACTAACCTAAACGCTGTCACCCAGACCGGCGACACAAATTCAAGAGACTTTTTGGCAGCGACCCAGTTCACCCCCCAGATCACCACCAACAAAGCCAACAATAGAATTGCGCGATGCCGACGCGAAGCGTCAGACTGCATCTGTGTCGTAGCGAAAGCCACCCGCAGCGTTTGGCTCGATTCGCCCAATCGTTGGGGCAGGAAAATGTGCCGGAAAGATTAGATTGCCGCTACCCGCATGCTTTTCAATTAAGGCTGTGCGCGAGACACGCGCTAAATCCTGATTATCGTCGGCGGTCGTTGACATTTCGGGATAGCGCAACTGGATCTGATGATGAATCACATCACCGGTGAGTACGCCACGCTGACCTTCAGATTCAATATTTATCACAATATTGCCGGGTGTATGCCCGTGGCAGGCCTCGATCCACATTCCCTTATCGACTTCGTAATCATCTGCAACTAACACGGCTTGCTTAGCTCGCAAGATCGGATCGATACTGTCTTCAAACGCTTGAGTGTGCGTATCTTTTTTCCCGCTGCGGTAGGTTGCATCGGCATGATTAAATTCAGTTTTTGACATGAGATACTTTGCATTTGGAAAGGTCGGTTGCCACATCCCGTCGACCAGACGGGTGTTCCAGCCCACATGATCCCAATGCAAGTGCGTACACATCACGTAATCAACGTCTTCAGGCTTGACCTTTGCCTTGGCCAACGCCCCCATAAAATCATTATTCATTTTATGAAAACCTGGGCGCAACGGACGCTCTTTGTCGTTACCGCAGCAAGAATCCACCAAGATTGTGAAGCGACCGGTTTGCACAACAAACGAGTGAAAACTCATTTGAAGCCTGCCTTCGGTGGTCAACTGGCCAACGGGCAACTCACGCAAACATGTCGTCAACATGTCTTGCGTCAAGGCTGGAAAAAAATCTCGCGCAGGTGCGTAGGGACGCTCGGTCTCAAGCA
>CANKOW010000114.1 GCA_947484295.1 Alcaligenaceae bacterium
CGCGCTGCGCAGTGACGTGCAGACGCAAACCCAAGCGAGTCTGCTGCAAATTGTTCAAGGCACGCAACGTGCCACTCGATTAGTGAATCAATTGTTGTTAATGGCCTCGGCAGAGAATCCCAACGACCTCAAGCTCAGTCCAACTGATCTTGTGGCGCTTGCGCGCGAACAGACGTTGTTATGGGTCGATCAAGCACTCAGGCAAGGTCTTGACATTGGTTTTGAGGGCCCGGACCACCCCCTGCTCATTCAAGCGGAGCCCATTCTTTTAGCAGAGGCAATCAATAACCTGATTGATAACGCCTTACGCTACACCCCAGCGCCTGGGCACATCACCGTGGCGGTGACCGAGCGCTTGAACACCGTTGTGCTCTCTGTGCAAGACTCTGGCCCCGGGATTTTGCCCGAAGAGCGCTCTCGAGTGTTTGATCGTTTCTATCGAGTTCTTGGCGCAAAGGCAGAGGGCAGCGGTTTAGGACTTGCCATCGTCAAAGAGATTGCGCAACGTCATCGCGCCGACATCTGTGTCAGTGATTTTTCTGGAGCCGATGGTGCAACAGGTGCCCGTTTTGAATTGAGCTTCATGGCCAACTCTAGCCGCGACGACTGAGAGGCTGCGCACCCTCACCCAAAGCGCCACGACTGTTCCGCTTCGCACCTTCATCCAAACGGCAATAACTTTTTCGCTGCGCACCTTCATCCAAAGCGCAATAACTATTTCGCTGTGCACCTTCATCCAAAGCGCGACGACAGACCTGCTACACACCTTCATTCAAATGGACGATCACACGCAGAAATAGGGTAAACACCTAAGGGAAAGTGCTAGGCGCTTAAAGCAAACTGGATTCGCAGACAGGCTAATGTTTAATTGCGACAAGCGTGTCAGTCACGCGTCAGATAAAGACCTTACAGTAGCGCCAGTTAACAGCGAGAACAGCCGTAGTTGAGCGCGCAAAAAGCTTTTGACGGAGACCTCATTTGTTATTCATTTTGAACCTTCTGCAACTCATCCTATACATTGGACTTTGGGCCCTTGCCGGCCAAGGTCTGTTGTTTATTATTGCGGGCGCCAAGCGAGACACCAACTTGTTTTATCAACTTTTTGAAGTGATCAACAAGCCTTGGACTTTCTTGGCCGCTCTGATTTCTCCTAAACAAATCGCCACGCGCCATCATCCCTTTGTCGCGTTTTGTGTGGTGGCGGCGCTTTACCTCGCTGTGACAGTCGTCAAAATTGAGCACTGTGTGTCGGTTGGGGTGCAAACATGCAAATGAACATTGACTTCACGTGGCATTGGCATAAGTGGGCGGCTATTAGCTGTATCGTTGTTGGCGCAAAAAAGAAAGCGACTGATATTTTTTTAGACATGCTCGAGCGCGATCCCAAAGACATGTATGCCCTGTCGAGCCTCGCCCACCTGAAGGCTGAGACCGGCGATCAGGCCGGCGCAGTTAGTGTCTATCAACTGTTGGTGAGCGATGAGCGCGCTCCGATTTCGGCCTGGTTCAACCTGGGGTACTTGCAGCAAGAGTTGGGGCATCTGAGTGATGCAGAGTCGTCGTTTCGTCGTGCCTTGGCGCTTAACCCTAAGCTAGATCAGGCTTGGTATGGCTTGGGCTTGGTGCTGATTGAGCAAGGTCGCTTAGAAGACGCCACTGAGGCGCTCGAGCAAAATACCAAGCTGCAACCGATGAGTCCGTATGCCTGGTATCAACTGGCTCGCGTCCATATCGACCGCGGTGCGCCCGATGCCGCCAAAAAAATTATCAAACATCTGAAGGGCTTTGAACCAAAATTTGCCGCGCAACTTGAGCGTGAAACAGGATTATCTGGCTGAAGCTTTATTTGCGATTTTAGATTTTTAGATTTTTAGATTTTTAGATTTTTAGATTTTTAGATTTTTAGATTTTTAGATTTTTAGATTTTTAGATATTTGGATGTTTGGATGTTTGGATTTTGAGATTTTGGGATTTTTGGGATTTGGATTTTTTGATTTGAAATTTTAGATCTGAAACTTGAAACTTGAAATTTGAGATTTGAAATAGCTGGCTCTTTTTTGTTATTTGTAATTTATCTTGCAACGCCGCTTTTTTTTATAGCTTTACTTTTTTAAGATCCGGCGAGGCCTAGGCCGAGTCAAGACTGAGATAACCCAGAGCAATTTGGCCTGTAAATACGTCGAGGAGACATCACCGTGCAATTAACCGAAAAACATCGGACCTACTGGCAAACAAATTTAAGGATCACATCGATCTTGTTGTTTATCTGGTTTGTGGTCACCTTTGTCGTGAGCTATTTTGCGCGCGACTTGAACTTCACTTTTTTTGGCTGGCCTTTTAGTTTCTGGATGGGGGCGCAAGGATCGTTGGTGGTGTACTGCCTAATTATTTGGTTTTATGCCAATTACATGAACAAGCTCGACGTGGAACACGGCGTGAGCGAAGACAAGGACGAATAACATGGCCGGAATGACACCTAACGAGGGTGGTATGTTTTCGTCAAATACCACCAACTCAGCGTTTAAAAAACAACTGAATAAAGTTTATACCTGGTACACCGGTGGCTTTATTGCTTTCGTTGCTGTGCTGGCTGTTGCTGAACAAATGGGCCTGACCCGTGCCTGGATCGGTTATGTCTTTTTAGCAGCCACGGTCTTGCTCTATGCGGGCATTGGTTTCATGAGTCGCACTAATGACGCTGCAGAATATTACGTGGCGGGTCGCCGAGTGCCAGCCTTGTACAACGGCATGGCTACTGGGGCCGACTGGATGTCGGCAGCATCATTCATTGGTATGGCCGGTACGTTGTACTTAACCGGCTACAGCGGTCTTGCCTTCATTATGGGCTGGACCGGCGGCTATTGTTTGGTCGCGCTATTTTTGGCACCCTACCTGCGCAAGTTTGGGCAATTCACCATCCCCGACTTTTTGGGCGAGCGCTATGACGGAAACCTACCAAGGTTGCTAGGTATTATTGCCGCGATCTTGTGCTCATTCACCTATGTTGTCGCTCAGATTTATGGCGTGGGTCTGATTACCACCCGTCTGTCTGGCGTGCCTTTTGAGATTGGTATCTTCTTGGGCTTAGGCGGCATTCTGGTTTGCTCGTTCTTGGGCGGCATGCGTGCTGTGACCTGGACGCAAGTTGCCCAGTACATCATTCTGATCATCGCCTACTTGGTGCCTGTGATTTGGCTCTCGGTCAAACAAACCGGCAATCCAATCCCACAGGCGATCTACGGCTATCAGCTTGAGAAGGTCACAGCAAAAGAAGCACAGCTGCTGAAAGATCCGAAAGAGCTTGAAGTGATCGCTGCGTTTAAAAAACGTGCCGATGATGCCGACGCCAAACTCAAAAATGTGCCCGCCGCCATGGCTGCCGACAAGGCTGCCGCAGAAAAAGCTGTTGCCGATTTGAAATCGGCCAACGCGCCTAAAGCACAGCAAGACGCCGCTGCGAACGCCTTGGCTGCACTACCAGCCAACGAGGCCGCCGCCAGGGCTCAGTACACCCGAGATAAAACGACCAATATGGCTCGCACCGCACCTTTGGGTGGTATGCCACGGCATGCCAATCAGTTCGCAGGCGATCCGAACGGCGATGAAAAAGCCAAAGTGACGTTTGACACTTCGCGTCGAAACTTCTTGGCGCTGATCTTTTGCTTGATGGTTGGCACGGCGGCTTTACCGCATATTTTGATGCGCTATTACACGACGCCTTCAGTCAAACAAGCGCGCGAGTCTGTGACATGGTCGTTGTTCTTCATTTTCTTGCTGTACTTCACTGCGCCTGCGCTTGCCGTTTTGGTGAAATATGAAATGTTCCATGTTCTGGTGGGCACGCCGTTTGATAAGCTGCCGGCCTGGATCTCACAATGGAGTACGGTCGACCCTAACTTGTTGTCAATTATTGATATTAATAAAGACGGCATTCTTCAGTTAGGTGAAATCCGTATCGGTGGTGACATCGTCGTGTTGGCCACGCCAGAGATTGGTGGCTTGCCCTACGTGATCTCAGGTATGGTTGCTGCAGGCGGTTTAGCTGCTGCGCTGTCAACGGCAGACGGCTTGCTGCTGACGATTGCAAACGCTTTGTCGCACGACCTCTACTACAAGATGATCAATCCCAACGCACCCACTGCGCGTCGGGTCTTGATTTCTAAAATCTTGTTATTAGTCGTCGCGTTAGCCGCAGCCTATGTGGCAGCGCAAAAACCGGCGGATATTTTGTTCTTGGTCTCTGCTGCGTTCTCGTTTGCGGCTGCAGCGTTTTTCCCTGCACTCACTCTGGGTATTTTCTGGAAGCGTGCAAACAAATGGGGAGCAATCGTTGGTATGACCGGTGGTTTGGGTGTCACGTTCTACTACATGGTCACCACACAGCCCTGGCTGCGCGGCGTCTTTGGCGTGACCTCGCCAATCGAGTTGTGGTACGGCATTCTGCCAATCTCTGCCGGTGTCTTTGGTGTGCCGCTGGGTTTCGCGCTGATTATCATCGTCAGCTTGTTGACCCCTGCCCCACGTAAAGACATTCAAGATTTGGTCGACCACGTGCGTTACCCAACCCTGCGCGGTGACTCTGCCAGATAGTATGTAAGCGTTCAAACGCAACCGACCACCCAAGCATTTTTATGTAAGGGTGTCGTAAAAAAAGCCCCAAGGGGCTTTTTTTACGACTGCTCATCGCCGCGCTAGGCCTTGGCAATCGATAGTTTTCGCCGTAAGCCCCGCAACACTGCACCTAACACGGGGATTTTTTCGTAGAGTTCTTGCGCGGCATCCCAGTAATCGCGATGAATCACGATCAATCCCTGTTCGTCAAGTACGAAATGCGTGCCCCCCTCGATCGCGTAGGCCTTGCCGCGGAGAGTGAAGAGAAAACGCCAGGTCATGAAAGCACTGGCAGAATCGATCAGCTTGCTTGTAATCACGAAGCGTGGCTCAACAAGTGTCTCGAACATGTGTTGGTAAACCTGACGCACGCTGGCCACCCCGCGTAAATCATTAAACGGATCACGAAACGTAGCGTCTAGGGCATACACCTCAGCAATACGCTGTAAAGACGTGGGGGTCAGGGTTTCAAACCACTCAGCCAACTCGTCAAAGCGCGTATGAAAGGATGTCATTACATTCCTGTCGTCTTATGTAAAAGAGCAAAGCGCAAGCGATCGGGTAGCATGCTAATGACGCGAAGGGCAAGTGAAAACGCCTTTGGGAATCGAATCTCAAAATGCCCACGCTCAAACCCAAGCATGATTGCGCAAGCGGCCGCTTCGGGCGTCATTAAACCAGGCATTTCAAAATCATTGGCTGAGGTCATCGGCGTTTGCACAAAACCAGGGTTAATTAAGTACACCGCAAGTCCTTTTGGCGCCAATTCAAAATAAAGCGTCTCGCACAAGTTTTGCAAAGCTGCTTTGGTCGCCCCATAAATCAACGCGCGCGGCAAACCGGTGTAGCCAGAGATACTCGCGATCAAAGACACCCCGCCATGACCTTGTGCCAACAACTGAGGCACGATCACTGACAAGCCACGATAGACACTGACCACGTTCAGATCAAAGCTTTTCTCGGCCTGCTCGATATCAATTTGCCAACTATGCGTGGGGTCATAGCGTGCAGCACCCAGAATGACCAAGTCGATCTGACCTAAACGTTCTAAAACGTTCGTAAGTGCCGCTGGCCAAGCCTCGGTATCTGTCACATCAAAAGGCACCACGCTCGCATTTGAATAAGGCGCAGCAACAATGGCGAGTTGGTCGGCGCGTCGTGCCGACAACGCCACAATTGCGCCAGCCTGCAACAGCGCTTGCGCCAGGGCCGCGCCAATACCGCTTGAAGCCCCAACGAGCCAAACCCGTTTGCCCGTCCAAGAGGTGATCGGTGTATTCAGTGGTTTCATCATGGGCGAAGAGATGCGTGACTTGTTGATGACATCAGCGTGAAATAAGCGACAAGAAATATGTTTGCAATGATCACGGACAAAGAACTAGGTGGCGTGTTCGTGGTCGTCATGAAGGATTCGGCGCGCCGCGCTTGCGAAAAAATAAGGTAACTTCGCCAAGGTCCACACCAAACTTTGACATGGTTGAACGATTCATCATCGAAGACTCATCCATCTGCCACATCCAGTCATCAAAGTTCACCAAATACTCTTTACCGTCAACCGGCAAACGCAATACGTAGGTCCAGCGTAAGGCATTACCCGCCACGCGTCCGGTTGCCACACCGACGACATCATCGGCAGTTCCTTGCCAGCTACCGTCGGCCTGCCGCTTGAGAGTCCACACACGCCGTTGTTTTTCGCCGTCAGAATACGTAAAGCGCTCGTCTAACGTGCCCTCGTTGGGGCTTACCCAGCTTGCTTGAATTTCGACATTGAAGCGGCGCGCCACTTCACCGCTGCGCTTTTGAAAGATGCCCCAGGCATCAATCGTACCGTTAAAAAAAACTGGCAGATCGAGTGTTGGCTTTTCTGCCGCGTAGTGTGCAACATCCACACTTCCGCAGGCGGTTAATAACGCGGCAGTCGCTGAAGCGATCCAAGTTTTCAATTTCATCATGACTCCTGACGAGCGTGGGCTCGAGTAAAAAAATAATCAAAGGCGCTAGAAAATAAAACGCCCATCGCCAACAGCTTAAAAAACAAAGGCAACAATGTATACAACAGGCTCAGGGGTAACACTGAGTCGGTACGCCCCGGTTGATAATCAAACCATTGCAACGCAGGTAGTGCCAGCCCTGCGGCCAACGCCAGTGCTAACTTTCCGAGCAACACCCAAATCCCAAAGTACAGCCCCGTGCTCTGGCGATGAGTGGGCGGTATCGCATCGGCCAACATTGCGGGCGGCAGCGCGACATCCGCCCCGAGCCCGGCTCCGGCCACCACGCACACCAAGCCATAAAAAAATATATCGCCAGCACCCACCCAATACGCGCACAACAATGACACCGCAGCCAGACCGCTGCCGATCAGCCAAGCTGGCGCTTTGCCGATACGATCGGCAAGCATGACCCAAAGGGGCAAGGCCAACATTCCCGCTAAAAAATAGAGCCCTAAAAAAAGCCCAGCCTGTTCGGGCGACTGCACCACGTCAGCAATAAAGAACAACACCAAGGTTGCCGGCACTGCAACTGATATGGCGTTGAACAAATAAAACCACAGCACCCGACGCACCTCGGGCGGAGCCAAGGCCTCGCGCCAGTGCTGCAACGACTGTTTAGGTGCCGCCTGTGGTGCGGGCGACCAACGAAGCGTGCACCCCAAAAAAAGCAACAGAAGCGCAGCAAACAACCAAGCAAACCACTGATACCCAACCCGCGCGCCATACTGTGCCACCCAAACTGCTGGCAACACCGAAGCCGTGACCACGCCAACCAAGCCAAAGGCCTCACGCCACGCTGTGACGCGCGCTCTGCCGGCCAGATCGTCGGTTAGTCGCGCCCCCCAGGTCAGGTAACAGACGCTTAGTACGCTGTGCGCGCCATACACCAACACCAGCGCACCTGCCAGCCACACTAACAAACCCGCATGCGACCACGCAGGTGGCGTAAACAGCAATACAAAACCAATTGCCAAGGCGCAGGCCGCAATAAACATCAACCAGGCCCAAGCGTTCTTTCTACCCTGTAAACCATCGACTAACCGTCCAAGCCAAGGATCTTGCACGGCGTCAAAAAGGCGCGTGGCAAACAACACCGCACCTAAGGCTGCTAACTCAAGCCCAAGTACATCGCCATAAAACTTAGGCGAAATCATATAAATCGGCATCATCGACATGGCAAGAGGCAGGCTCAGCGCCGAATAACCAAGCAGGCCAGACTTGTTCACCGTTTAGCGCCTAGTAAGGCTTGACGCAAATTAGGCTCGCTTGTGCGAGGGTCAAGCCAAATCGCAAAAAAATACTTCGCTAACTCATCACTAATTTGCCCGGTTTGCCGCTCACGATGAAAAAAAGTTGCTCCTTGCCCCGGTTGATACACGCCAGTAATCGTGTCGCCTGGAACGACATTGGGCAACACGCGTTCAAGTGCCTCACGCCATTGCGTATTTTGGGCGACCGGTGCCTGAAGCTTTTGCATCTCGTCAACCGAAGCTTGCACTAAACGCTCACCCGCGATTTCACGCGAGTAGGTCAACGACAGTGCAAAGGGCTCACCCTGGGTGTAACGCCCAAGTGGGCCCCATAGGCGAGCCTCGTAAACTGAAAAACCGAACCGCGTGAACTGGCCCTGCCCCACTAACTGGGCGCCAGGCAAAAACGGCGTCGAGCCGCTCGCCACAGCCTGCGTGCAAAGCGCAGCAAGCATGCATAAACCGCAAATTACTTTGCGCAGAGTGTCCATTGTTTAACATCCGTTCGTTGTTCTCTAAATCCTGCTTCGCAATACGCTAGGTACATCCGCCAGATGCGCACAAAGGCGTCGTCATAGCCTTGTTCGCGAATCGTTGAGATTGACTGTTCAAACTGCTGCGCCCAACGCTTAAGTGTCTCGGCGTAATCCAGGCCAAAAGATAAATTTTCTTGTACACCGAGCCCGGCTGCTTCACACTCTTTCTCAAAGCGCGTCGGACTCGGAAGCATGCCACCCGGAAATATAAACTGCTGAATGAAATCAGTGCCGCGTCGGTAAGCGTCAAAGCGTTGGTCTTCGATATCGATGGTTTGCACCACCACGCGACCACCAGGCTTGAGGCAGCGACTCAGCATTTGAAAGTAACTTGGCCAATGCAACAAGCCAACCGCCTCGAACATTTCAATTGAAACGATATGATCGAATTGCTCGGGTACATCACGGTAGTCTTGCAACCTTAGGTCAACCTGTTCGTGCAATCCAGCTTGGAGCATACGTTGTGTGGCCCACTCAAGCTGGGCATCTGACAACGTGATACCAACCACTTTTAAGCCACGCTGAGCCGCCCGTTGGGCAAAGCCGCCCCAGCCACAGCCAACTTCAAGTACCGTTTGCCCAGGCGTCGCCTGCAATTGGTTCAAGATGCGGTCGTATTTTGCGTCTTGCGCGTCTTGTAACGTGCGCGTCATATCCCCTTCGAACCAAGCTGCCGAATACGTCATTGACGGATCAAGCCAGAGTCGATAAAACGTGTTACCCACATCGTAGTGACTTAAGATGTTGCGTCGACTGCCACGACGGCTGTTGTCTTTTAGCACCCAGTGCGACAATTTCTTTAGCAACAATGCCCACCAGTGCCCGTCAACCGCCTCGGATACCTGTTCGTTACGCAGCGCGAGCGTGAACAACGCCAATAAGTTTGGCGAATCTACCCATCCGCGGCGTAAACTTTCAGCAAAACCGACATCGCCTTGACGCAAAATCAAACCCGCTGCGCGCCAGTCATGCAGGTGTAACTCGGCATGCAAGTTTGAGGTGGTCTGTCCGAAGTGCACGCTTGATCCCTGTGGGTCAACCAGCTTGAGCGAGCCGTGCGTCAGACGCTTCAACAGTTGAATCAATAAGCGTCCAGACCAACACAAGCGCGTCGAAGCGAACGAGAGCTGTTGTTCGTTTAAATTCATTTTCGAGCCGTAAAATTATGAGTGACTTCGTCGGTTGGCAAGGCCGGTAGCGACCGGAAGGTTGCGCCGCGCCGCCAAAGTTTAAAAGCTTGCATATGGATCCGCAACATCACCCCAAACGTCATCATGGGCATTGTCAGAAAAGCCGCCAACAGCGCCGGTGTGCGCAAGGGTTGGGGCTGCACCACAATTGCTGTACGCAGCAAAGCTTGAGTCTCGTGCTCGCCCCGCGGCTCTTGTTCGCCTTGATTCTCTTGCACATGATCAAAATAATCAATTGCTAAGCGCGGCTGCCCTGCGCGCTCATCAAGCTCGAACTGGTAGCTTCCTTGTACGTCGCAAAAGGGCGATACGTGAAACACCTTTTGACAGCCAAGTTTGACGGTCGCGTCAAGCGGCCCTAGGTTTGGCGCAGTCAGTACATATTGATGGCGCTGCCCAAAGGTATTGTTCACTTCGGCCAACAGGGCTCGCAAGACGCCTTCGCGGTCATGCACTAGCCAAAAGCTGACGGGATTAAAAACGTAACCAAGCACCCTAGGGAAACACTGTAACCAAACCGCCCCCACCTCAAAGCGTACGTCGCTCGCCTCGAGCGTGCGCTTGAGCCATTGCATCAAGTCAGAGCCATCGCGTGGACCATGATCGCTGCTTCGAAAACTCACGGGCCGTGCGCATTCAAAGCCAAACAGCCAACTGGTATGAAGCGCGAGCTCAGTTGGGCGGTCGATCCTTAGGCGCAAACAAAAAACGCGGTAAACAAAGCGGTGCACAAACGGGCGCAACCGCGCGTGCATGACGCGTCCACGGCATAGCAAGAGCGCGCTCTCAGTCATAGACCGCCCGCCAAGGGGGTGCTACCCCAAAATCACGCGCAACGCGTAGGGCAGATTTCAAACCATCCTCATGAAAGCCAAAACCGCTCCAGGCACCGCAAAACCAAGTGCTTTGCTGACCTTGTAGCGCAGGCAGCTCTCGCTGCGACACGCTGGCGGTTTGATCCAAGACTGGATGTTCGTACGCATAGCGCCCGAGCACTTTCGAGGCCTCTGGCGCTTGA
>CANKOW010000115.1 GCA_947484295.1 Alcaligenaceae bacterium
CGATCGCTGTGGCGCTGTACTTATCCAAAAAATTAGTCAGCCCTCTCTTGGCCTTAGCCTCGGGCACGCAGGCCGTGAGCGTGGGCGACTATCGTGCGTTACCCGAGCCGCCCTCTAACGACGAAGTGGGTCAGTTGACGCGTTCGTTTAACACCATGACCCGACAGCTAGACGAAGCGCGTCGGATGGTTGAAACCAATCGTAGTCAGCTTCAACGTTCAAACGTGTATCTTGAAAGCGTGTTGGCGAACCTGTCGGCAGGCGTGCTGGTATTTGACGAACGGTTTTGTTTGACCACGTTTAATCAGGGTGCCCAATCGATCTTAAAAGTTGACTTGCGCACCGCACCTGGGCGTTTGCTGCAGACGGTAGACGGCATGAATGAGTTTGCGCAGCGAATTCGGCAGGCGTTTTCTGAACATACGGCGATGGGCTCAGAGCGCACGCATTGGCAAGAGCAGTTTGAACTGACCTTGCAAGAGCCAGGGCCAGAGGGCAGGGCGTTTACGCTGACCTTGTTGGCGCGCGGTACGCAGTTACACGTGGATGGCCGCGAAAACGGCTACATGGTGGTGTTTGATGACATCACCGAAGTGATCTCGGCCAGCCGTAGCGTGGCGTGGGGTGAGGTTGCGCGTCGACTGGCGCACGAAATTAAAAATCCGCTGACGCCGATTCAGCTTTCGGCCGAACGCCTTGCGATGAAGCTTGCGCACAAGCTTGAACCGCTTGATGCGCAGCTACTTGAGCGCGCCACCAACACGATTGTGAATCAGGTGAGCTCACTAAAACACATGGTCGATGATTTTCGTGAGTATGCGCGTAAGCCGCCGCTAGTCTTCGTGCCGGTCGACTTTAATGCTCTGGTCGATGAGGTGTTGGGCTTATATGGCTGGGATCCCCTGAGCGGACAAGTCCAAGACGCGTCTGAGCCCTGGCAGCTCGAAGTTTCGCTTGATCCTGCCTTGCCGGTAATTTTGGGTGATCCGACGCAGTTGCGGCAAGTGGTTCATAATCTGCTGGCCAATGCGCGTGACGCGTTGGCTGAGGTGTCGCACCCTGGCGTGATCCGGGTCAGTACGCAAATGATTCCGCCGGGAGGGGCTGAAATGGCCGCTCAGGCAGCAGTGCGCTTTACTGTTGCTGATAACGGTGCGGGTTTTTCGGCACAAGTGTTACAAAGAGCGTTCGAGCCGTACGTCACGACAAAAACGCAGGGTACTGGCTTGGGCTTGGCGATTGTTCGTAAAATCATCGAAGAGCATCACGGGCGAATTGATGTGTCCAATCGCAAAGAAGGGGGCGCCCGGGTGTCGATTTTGTTGACGCAGTTAACAGAACAAGTAGACGCAACGCCACAAGATAACGATAATGCAAGCGTGCAATAGGTGATTAAAAGTTTATGGCCCGAATTTTAGTGGTCGACGATGAAATCGGAATTCGCGAATTACTTTCCGAAATTCTCTACGACGAAGGACATACGATCGAATTAGCCGAAAACGCGGCGCAAGCGCGAGCGGCCCGTTTGCGTGGGCGCCCCGATTTGGTGCTGCTTGATATTTGGATGCCCGACACGGATGGCGTCACCTTATTGAAAGAATGGAACGCAGCCGGGTTACTCGACATGCCTGTCATCATGATGAGCGGTCATGCCACGATTGATACCGCGGTCGAAGCGACAAAAATCGGCGCGATTGATTTTCTTGAAAAACCGATCACCCTGCAGCGTTTACTTAAAACGATTTCAACGGGTTTGGCGCGTGGCCGCTCAACGGTTGCAAAATCTGCTTCAGGTGCCTTTGCTTCGGTCGCTGCGCCAGCGACGCCGGCCGCAGTTGCCCCACTATTGGCTGCCACGCCTGCGCCTGTTGTGGCCGCGGTGCTGCCGCCTGATCAAGGTTTACTTGGCAACATCTCGCTTGATCAACCACTGCGCGAAGCGCGCGACGAGTTTGAGCGCGTCTATTTTGAATATCATCTCGCCCGCGAAAACAACAGCATGACGCGCGTGTCTGACAAAACGGGCCTCGAGCGTACCCACCTATATCGCAAGCTTAAACAGCTTGGCATCGAGGCGCGCAAACGAAGTAGTTAAGTGGTCTTTGGCGGCGTATCCAAGCCGCCCACCCGCGCATCTTCAAATACACGGCGCTCTTGCACCAGTTGAGCCGCAATGGCCACCGCGATCTCTGCGGGGGTGCGACTGCCAATTTGCAGGCCCACGGGGCCATGCAGGCGGTCGATGTCGGCTTCGGTCAGATCAAAGCTCAACAAACGCTCGCGCCGTTTGGTTTGATTGCGTGATGAGCCTAACGCCCCGACGTAAAACGCCTTCGAGCGTAGCGCTTCAAGCAGCGCCATGTCGTCGAGCTTGGGATCATGCGTGATGGCGACTATGGCCGTGCGTGCATCGGTTTGGATCTCAAGCACAGCATCATCAGGCATGCCAGGTTGCAAGGTGACGTCAGGCATACTCCAGTCGGCCGTGAATTCTTCGCGCGGGTCGCACACGAGCACCTGAAACTCAAGCATGGTGGCGATCTGTGCAAGCGCTTTCGCGGTTTGGTTGGCGCCAATAATCAACAAGCGCCAGTGTGGCCCGTAGACAAAATAACAGCCTTGTTCTTTGACCTCGGTAAGTTGGCCCGGCTTGGCTTCGGTGAGGGTTGATTCACCTTTGACTAAGTCTAACCAGCGTCCGATCAGCCGTTGCGCGGTGGTCACTTTAACAACGCGGTCGAGCCAGCCCTCTGCAGTCAGTGGCTCAATCACCAGCTTGAGGGTGCCCCCGCACGGTAGACCAAAGCGTGCGGCCTCTTCTTGCGAAACGCCATAGGTTGCCCATTCGGGTCGTGCCGGTAGTTCGCCGGCCTTTGCGCGTGCGATCAGATCATCTTCAATACAGCCGCCAGATACCGAGCCTACTAGTCGGCCATCTTTGCGTACGGCAAGCATGGCGCCCGCTTGTCGTGGTGCTGAGCCCCACGTTTTGACAACGGTTGCGAGATGAACGGCATGCCCATCTGCCAGCCATTGGTGGGCTTGTTTGAGAACTTCAGTATCAAGAGAATCCATAGCCGTTGTGTCGTTGTGTGATCCGCGCCAGAGCGCACATGCACCAGAAGAGGTCATCGACCTTAGCACCAGTGGTCATATCAGTATACTAAGTCCCTTCTGCGCTTCGAACTTGAGACAAATCATATGGATCCGATATTTGCGTTGGCTTTGGCCGTCTTAGGCTGTGTGACGGGCTTTGCCGCTGGGCTCTTAGGGATCGGGGGCGGTATGATTTTAGTGCCGTTTTTGACGCTGCTGTTCACTTGGCAGCGCTTGCCTCTTGAGTTGATGGTGCACGCCGCGATTGCAACGTCGATGGCCACCATTCTTTTTACCTCTGTTTCAAGCGTGCGGGCCCATAACAAAAAGGGTGCGGTGCGCTGGGACCTTGTGGCCGCTCTAACACCGGGTATTTTGGTGGGCGGCTTTGTGTCGGGTGGTGCGCTTTTTTCGTTACTAAAAACGGGTTGGCTGGCATTATTTTTTGCAATATTTGTCGCCTATTCTGCGTTGCAAATGTTGCTAGATAAAAAACCTAAGCCTTCGCGCCATATGCCGGGCCCGGTTGGCACTGCCGCTTCGGGCGGTGCCATCGGTTTCATTTCAGGTTTGGTGGGCGCCGGCGGTGGTTTTATTTCAGTCCCGTTTATGCTTTTCTGCAATGTGCCGTTACATCAAGCGGTGGGCACCTCGGCGGCTTTGGGCTTTCCGATCGCGCTCGCAAATACGATTGGGTATGTGTGGTCGGGTTGGGGGAAAAGCGGCCTGCCACCCACGATGGTGGGTTATATTTTTTGGCCGGCGTTGATCGTGCTGGCGGTATTTAGTGTGTTTCTGGCACCGATGGGTGCGCGCGCGGCACACAAGCTACCCGTTAAAACCTTAAAGCGAATTTTTGCTTATCTGTTGTTTGGCTTGGCCGTTTACATGGGATTTAAGGCTTACCTGTCATTTTTTGGCTAACGCGCCGGCGGTGTGCGCGTGATGGCGCTCACGTTGATACGGGTTTCGCCAGAGGCGGCGCGCAAGGTGCTGCTGCGCCACGCGTGCCCAAAGGCGACTTCAACGGTGAGGTGCAGGCGACCATCGGCTTTACGCTGCGCCTCGAGGGCACTTAATAAAGCTTGATACCGGTCGCGCCCCAACAGGCCAGGGCGCCTGCCGATTCTTGGGTTACCCCCCAAGGCTTTAACGTCTGCCAACAGCTTTTCAGGCGTGGCATAGGTGAGGGTCAATACCTCTTGGTCCATCACCGGGTCAGCGAAGCCTTTTTCAATCAGCAGATCACCAAAATCATGCATATCGACAAAGCTAGGCGTGACCGTCTTGAGCCCTGCTTGTTGTGCTGCGGCGCGCACCTCTTGCAAGGTGGCGGGGCCGAAACATGAAAAGAATACCAGGCCATTCACCCGCAGAATCCGCCCCCACTCTTGCAAGACGTCGTGGGGGGCGGCGTGCCAGTGCAAGGCCAGATTTGACCACACAAGATCAAGTGCTTCGGGCGCTAACCCCGTGTCCGCCAGATCCGTTTGTAGCCACTGTGTCTGGGCCGGGGCGCCACGCCATTGCGCGAGTTTTTGTCGCCAGCCAGTTGAAAAATGTTTTTTAGCTTCTTGTTGCGCGTGCAACAAGAGTGTCGCAGTGTGATCTTGCCCAAGGTAACGGGCGGCGGGATACCGACTATGCAGCAAGCCTATTTGCTGCCCCGCGCCGCAGCCGGCATCCAGGATTTGTTCAGGTTGCAGGCGTACCAGACGCAGCCGTTCATCCATGCGCCGCGCCACCTCGCCGTATAAAAACTGCGCCGCAGATAAATCACCGCGTCGACCGAACTGTAGTGCGACGTGAGCAGGGTTGAGCGGGAGCGTATTGGGGGTGGACATTGTGAGCGTAGTGAGGGCAAAAAAAAGAGGCTGCAAAGCGAGAATGCTAGCTTCGCTTCGAAGCAAAGGTATCAAAATGTACTCTATCTCACGCAAAATTTTACAAAGCTTGCCCTCTGCTTGCCCGTTATGTAGGTTAGGTGCGCGTGGCGGCGACTTGTGCGCAGGTTGCGCACAGGATCTTATCGAGCCTTTGAGTGTAAAGGTGCGTTGTAAAGTTTGCTTTGAAGTGCTGTCTACTGCCTCGGTATTGACGACAGTTGCTGAGAATGCCAAGGCACGTACGAAACCTAAAACTGTTCAGACACCCCAATTATTTAAGATAGCTGAAACAATTAAAAAATCTAAAGCACCCGAGACGCTTGGCCCAGCGCTTAGCCCGACATGCTCACGCTGCGAGCTCCACCCACGAGGTTACGCCAGCCTTGTAGCCGCAATCGACTACGCCTACCCTGGCGACATGCTGATTCAGCGTTTTAAAGAGGGCGCGCGCCTGGCCTACGCTGGGTTGTTTGCGCGTCTCTTGTGGGGGCGTCTGCAAGCCGGCGCGAGGGGTTGCCCGCTTAGCGTGCCGCTCAGTGCGCTTGTGCCGATACCCTCTAGCCAAAGCGCGCTCAAGCGTCGTGGCTTTAACCCCGCGGGTGAATTGGCCCGCGAGTTGGCTCGGTTAAGCGGTTACTCGTTGCGGCAAGCGTGGTTGATCCGCACACGTGAAAGCGATACACAGAAGACACTTAACGCGCCTGCGCGTCGCGAAAGTGTCGCAGGCCTCTACGTTTGCCGAAGCGCCGTGCCTAGCGTGTGGATCGGGCTAGTAGACGACGTGGTCACGACAGGCAGCACGATGGACACAGCCGCACGCGCGTTGCTGAGCGCAGGTGCTGCCGGCGTGGTCGGACTGGCAGCCGCGCATACGCCGCGCGCATGGCAAAATGCTGCCTATGATTGATGTCATCCTGGTACAGCCTGAAATCCCTCCCAATACGGGCAACGTGATCCGCTTGTGCGCCAACACCGGCGCGCGCCTGCATTTAGTGCGCCCACTGGGCTTTGAAATTGATGACAAGCGCCTCAAGCGCGCGGGCCTTGATTATCACGAGTGGCAGCCGGTGCAAGTGCACGACTCGCTTGAGCTGGCAATCGTTGCGACCGATGCGCCGCGCGAGCGGGTCTTTGCGATCACAACAAAAGCCACGCAATTAGTGGGCCAAATGGCACTGCAGGCCGATGACGTATTTGTGTTTGGCTGTGAAACCGCTGGGCTCACGCCCGCGCAGCGTGCTTTGTTTCAGCCTGAGCAAACGATACGTCTGCCCATGTTGCCGGCGCAGCGCAGTTTGAATCTATCGAATGCCGTGGCGATTGTTGTGTTCGAGGCGTGGCGACAGCAAGGCTTTGTTGGGGGCGTGTAGCGCCAGCTAGGCGGCTGAGTGCGAGCAGCGCCCCGCAGACACTCGCCGCTTGGCGAGTGCAAAGATGGCCTGTCTTAATCCAAAGACAGATTCAAACGCGCCATCACCTCATCCCAGCGGGTTTTTTCTGTTTGCATCAAGGCTTGCAACACTTGGGCACTTGAACCTACCGCAGAAAAATACTGAGCCGAAAATTTATCTTGAATATCCGGGGTGGCCAAAATCTCAGTCAGCACCTGTTGCAGCCGCAGCAAAGTTGCAGAAGCCGTGCCGGCAGGTGCTAGTACGGCATGCCAGGAAATCGCCTCAAAGCCTTCAAAGCCTTGAGCTGCCAACGGAATCACCCCAGGTAAAGTGGCCGAGGCTAGCAAACTGGTGACGCCTGCAACCTTGAGTTTGCCCACCTTGGCTTGTGGCATGGCGATCGCTGGCACCATAAAGGCGGCTTGAATATCGCCGGCAAGCATGGCGGTCGTAATTTGTGGAAAGCTTGCGTACGGCACGTGTAAGAGTTCCAGGCCTGCTTGTTGTTTAAATAGCTCCATCGCTAAGTGCGCTGCGCTACCCGCGCCCACCGAACCGTAGTTCAAGGTGTTGGGTCGATTGCGCGCGTACTGTACAAATTCGGCTGTGCTGTTGAGGTTAAGCGCTGCGCCTAGCACTAAAACGTTTGGGCTGGTGGCCACTAACGAGATGGGTGCAAGATCGATAGCAGGGTCATAGCCCAACGTCTTTTGATACAGCTTTGGCGCCGTGACTAGCGGACCATTGATGGTGTAGAGCAAGGTGTAGCCATCGTTGGGCGCGCGTGCAACGAAGCGTGTACCAAGGTTGCCCCCAGCGCCCGGTTTGTTTTCGATCACGATGCTTTGCTTGAGCGCTTTGCTTAAGGGGTCGGCGACCTGACGTGCCAACAAATCGGGTGACGAACCAGCCGGAAACGGTACGACTAAATGAATCGGCCGTTCGGCCGGCCATGCCGCCCAAGTGTTGGGCGCAAACAGGGCGAGCAGTAAAATAAAGAGATGAGGGCGCATTTATTCTGTGGTCGCAAGACGCGATAAAAGGTTTGTGACAGCATCAAGGGGCTTGATGCCTTCAAATAAAACGTTGCACACCGCTTCAGTGATTGGCATGTCGATGTTGAGCGCCTGTGCGCGCGCGCGGACCGCACGCGCGCAGCGCGCACCCTCTGCGGTCAGGCCCGAGGCCAGCAGTGCGTCAAGTGTCTGGCCTTGCCCGATGGCGAGCCCAACCTGCCGGTTACGAGACAGCTCGCCGGTTGCGGTTAAGACCAGATCACCCAAGCCCGTGAGGCCAGCGAAGGTGGCTGCCTGCGCACCCAGAGCTTCACCAAAGCGGGTGATTTCGGCCAAGCCACGTGTAATGAGTGCGGCGCGCGCGTTTGTACCCAAGCCTAAGCCATCGCCTACACCGCAGGCAATCGCCACAATATTTTTGAGTGCGCCGCCTACCTCAACGCCTAAGACGTCATCGCTTGCATAGATGCGAATATTGTCCCTATGCAGCGCTTGAATCGCGGCAGCGCGTAAGCCCGCGCTTTGACTGGCCACCGCGAGCGCGACCGGTAGCCCGCGTGCCACCTCTAGAGCGAACGAAGGCCCTGATAAAACGCCTGTCGCAATATCGCTCACGGCGGCGAGTGCTGAACGGGCCACCTCGCTCGGGAGTTGACCGCTGTCGGCCTCAAGACCTTTGCAGGTGTACAGGATGCCGGCGAGCCGTGGTGTTTGCTGCGCGAGTTGCTCGGCAAGCTGCTCGCACAGCGCACGCAACCCGGCGAGCGGTACCCCTAAGATCAGTAACCCCGGCGCGCTGCCGCCTTGCGCAAACGCAAGTGCCTGCGTCAAACTCGCTGTGCAGGCTAAAGAGTTGGGAAGTTTGATCGCAGGCAAGTAGCGTGCATTCAGGTGCTGCGTGTTGATCGCGTGCGCCAGCGTGGCGTCGCGCGCCCACAGCATGGTGGCAGAGTGTCGGGTGGCCGCGCAGGCGAGCGCGGTACCCCAGGCGCCTGCGCCCAGCACTGCGACGTGCTGTTGCGAGGGCGACCCCTCAGGCGCAGCCGGTTGGGGGGCCATCAAGCTATTGTCGCGTCACGCCGGGTGGCAGGATAAGCCCTGACTCGCTGGCGCCGTTTGACGCAGGGGCTGCTTGCGCTGCCTCTGCCATACGCTGTTCAAACAGCGCCTGAAAGTTGACTTCGGCCAGGTGAAGAGGTGGCAACGAGGTACGCGTGATCGCATCAGCAATATTTGCGCGCAAGTAAGGATAGAGCATGGTTGGGCACACGATGCCCATCAATGGATCGAGTTGCTCTGCGGGAACGTTTGCGATTTCAAAGACCCCGCCCTGCGTGGCTTCGACGAGGTACAGAACCTTTTCGCCGATACGCGTGGTGACAGTGACGGTGATGGTCGATTCAAACACGGTTTCAACAAGTGCCTGGCCGCCAACATTGATCGCGACTTCGACCTGTGGGCCTTCTTGTTCAAGAAAAATATTCGGTGCATTGGGCATCTCAAGCGACAGATCTTTGAGATAGACACGCTGCATGTTGAACACAGGCGAGTTGGTATTTTGAGCTTGCTCGGCTTGGGCGTTTTGGTCAGACATAAATAACTCTCTAATTTCAGGGGAGGGGAAATGATAGTAGGGCGTGGGTGTGTTGCGACGTTAGAAACAGAGCACATCGCACGGCAAGTTTGCTAAGCGATGTACGCACGACAATTAGCCGTTGAGCAAAGGCATCAATTTGCCTTCGCGGTCAAGCGCCGACAGGTCGTCAAAGCCGCCTACGTGGGTGTCGCCGATATAAATTTGTGGCACGGTGCGTCTGCCCGTGCGCTCCATCATCAGGGTGCGCTGCTCAGCGTCGACGTCAATGCGAATTTTCTCGATTTCTGTCACGCCGCGTTGCGTTAAGAGCATTTCAGCACGCGAGCAATAGGGGCAATTACCCGTGGTGTACATAACAACTTTAGACATAATCAGGCTCCGGTTTTATTAGCAGTGACAGGTAGCCCGGCGGTCATCCAGGCTTTTAGTCCCCCATCAAGGGTGACAACTTCAGTAAACCCAAGTTTGCGTAAGCGCGTTGCTGCGCCGATCGCGCTACGGCCGACATCGCAAATCAAAATAATCGGTTTGTTTTTGGGCAGGGCTGCGGCCTTTTTTTCGAAGTCGCCTAAGGGCACGTTGCGGGCTTGGGGCACGTGACCCGCATTAAAGGCCTCTGAGGGGCGAACATCGACTAACACCGCGTGCTGGTGGTTCATCATTTGTACGGCTTGGGTGCTTGAAATTGCCGCGCCGGCACGGCTGCGCAGGATCATGGGCCAGGAGAGCGCCAGCCCCGAACCTAGCGCGACGGCTATCAGAAGCAGGTTATTTTGATTGGAGAAAAAATCCACGGTGTGTCCAAATAAGTACGGTTAACCCCTAAATTATCGGGGAGGGTGGGCGAGACGCGTCAGACAATTATAAAATGGAGTCTTCCCTCATACTTTAACCTGTGCCAGCCATGTATAAATTAGTCTTAATGCGCCACGGCGAAAGCCAATGGAATCTCGAAAACCGCTTTACTGGTTGGACTGATGTCGATTTGACCGAGGCCGGCCGCGAGCAAGCGCGCAAAGCGGGCGAATTACTCAAAGAAAAAGGCTACGGCTTTGATTTGGCCTACACCTCGGTGTTGACGCGCGCAATTCGCACCCTTTGGCTGGCGCTAGATGCGATGGGTACGATGTATGTGCCAATTCATAACAGCTGGCGCTTAAACGAGAGGCATTACGGCGATCTGCAGGGCTTAAACAAAGCCGAAACGGCCGCGCAATATGGCGATGAGCAGGTATTGATTTGGCGTCGTGCCTATGCGATTGCGCCCAACCCCCTTGACGTAGACGACCAGCGTCACCCGCGGTTTGATTCGCGTTACAGCAAGCTCACACCCGAACAGTTGCCGGCAACCGAGTGCTTAAAAGACACCGTAGACCGGGTGTTGCCCTTTTGGAGCGAAAGCATCGTCCCCGCTATCCGCGCGGGCCGCAGGGTGCTTGTGGCTGCCCATGGCAATAGCTTGCGCGCCTTGATTAA
>CANKOW010000116.1 GCA_947484295.1 Alcaligenaceae bacterium
ATCACTGAAGCCTCGATCATGATGCAAACCATCAGTGAATCTGGTGCGGGTATGAGCGGTGCCTCAGCCGTACACATGAATATTTTTGGTTTAAATCCAGTCGTGCAGTTTGGCACTGAAGAGCAAAAGCGCCGGATGCTGCCGCCGTTGATTTCTGGCGCAGAGCGTGCCTGCTTTGCCGTAACTGAACCCAATACGGGCTTGAACACCACGCAGTTAAAAGTGAAGGCCGAGCGAGTCGGTGATCACTATGTGTTGAGCGGCACCAAGGTTTGGATCTCAACTGCGCAGGTTGCTGAAAAAATGTTGATCTTGGCGCGCACGACGCCACTTGAAGAGGTGACCAAGCACTCTGATGGTCTGAGTTTGTTCTATACAAAATTTGATCGTGACTTTATTCGCGTGCACGAGATCGAAAAAATGGGACGCAAAGCCGTTGATTCAAACGAGTTGTTTATAGATGGTTTGAAGGTGCCTGTCGAAGATCGTATCGGCGAAGAAGGCAAGGGCTTTCATTACATCATGCACGGCATGAATGCTGAGCGTATTCTGATCGCTGCCGAAGGCGTAGGCTTAGGGCGGATTGCCCTCAAAAAAGCCACTGCGTACGCCAAGGAGCGGGTCGTGTTTAATCGCCCGATCGGGATGAATCAAGGGATTCAACACCCCCTGGCCGCTAACTGGATGGAGCTTGAGGCGGCAAACCTGATGGTGTTTCAGGCGGCGTCGATGTTTGACAAGGGTGAACCGTGCGGCGCGCAAGCCAACGCGGCAAAGTACCTGGGCGGCGAGGCTGGTTTCAATGCCTGCCAGCAAGCGGTCATGACGCATGGTGGCTTTGGCTACGCGAAGGAATATCACGTTGAGCGTTATCTGCGTGAAGTCATGATTACACGTATCGCACCCGTCAGCCCACAGTTGATTTTGTGCTTTATCGCCGAGCGCGTGCTTGGCTTACCCAAATCCTACTAGGAGCCCAACATGGCTGGTTTGTATTTTGAAGAGTTTGAGGTCGGGCAACTGTTTAAGCATTCGATGACGCGCACCGTCACTGAAATGGATAATGTGTTGTTCTCAACACTCACCATGAACCCGCAGCCCTTGCATCTGGATAAAGAGTTTGCGTCTAAAACTGAGTTTGGTCAGATCCTGGTCAATAGCTTGTTTACCTTGGGTTTGGTGATTGGGATCACCGTTGGTGAGACGACGCTTGGCACGACGATTGCCAACCTCGGTATGACAGACACCAGGTTCCCGCATCCAGTGTTTTACGGCGACACGATCCATGTTGAAACAAAAATTGTCTCGAAGCGTTTAAGCAAATCGCGCAAAGACGCGGGCATTGTTGAGTTTGAACATCATGGCATCAATCAGCGCGGCGAAATTGTCTGCATCTGTGTTCGCTCGGGGTTTATGAAGTGTCGACCCGCGTAAGGTGAAGCCCGCGTTCACCAACGCTAAGCCAAGCGACGCCACAATGGCTTTTGTGGTGTTGGTCATCTGCTTTTTATTTAACTTGCTTGGTCGTGGGATCGGTGACGCGTACGTGACCTTTTTGTTGCCGCTCGAAACCCAATTTGGCTGGAGCCGCTCAGAGATCTCGAGCGTGTACTCTATTTACATGCTGGCCAACGGTTTCTCGGCGCCACTGATTGGCATCATGTTTGATCGTCTGGGCCCGCGCATCGTATGTGCGGTCGGTTTTGCAAGCTTAGGCCTGGGCTACTTGGTGGCCGGCAACTTGACGCAGCTATGGCAGTTTCATTTGTGTGTGGGCGTAGCCGGCGGAATCGGAGTGACCTCTTTAGGGATGGTGCCTTCACAAAGCCTGATTAGTCGCTGGTTTCCAACGAATACGAGCACCGCAATTGGTATTGCCTACGCAGGGTTTGGCGCCGGCACCTTGGTGATGGTGCCGTTTGCCCAATTCTTAAATGATACGGTTGGCTGGCGCAACGCGTACCACCTCCTAGGGGGGCTGATGTTGGTGTTTTTGCCCGTGGCGATGTTGTTACCTTGGCGCATCATTCGCGCAGGACACGCTGACTATGCACGGTCTCTTGGATCGGCACCCTTGTCTAAAAATATTTTTGCACCCTTGCGGCTGGCAGTTCGTTCGTCGGGCTTTTGGGCCTTAGGACAGGCATTTTTCTTCACTTCCTTGGTGATTTATACCGTGACGGTGCAGACCATTGCCTTCTTAGTTGAGTCTGGGTTTTCTGCGCTCGAGGCGGCCAGTGCCTTTGGCGTTGCGGGCATGCTCTCTGTGTTTGGGGTGGGCTCCTCGGGCAAGCTGGCTGATAAGTTTGGTCATCGCTTGATTGTGACCATCTCGTTTAGCTGTACTTTTTTAGGACTCGCCAACTTGCTGGCCATGGCGTTTTACCCGTCCCCGTGGTTTTTGTTGGGGTTTGTGGTTTTCTTTGGGATTGCACAGGGCGCGCGCGGGCCGATCATTTCGGGGCTTTGCTCAAAGCTATTTCCGGGCCCTGGGTTAGCCACCGTGTACGGTGCGCTGTACGCTTTTATGTCGGTTGGAGCTGCTACTGGGGCCTTATTATCGGGTTGGTTTCACGATCAGACAGGTGGCTACACGGTCAGCATTATTTTTTCGATGGTAAGTGTCGCTCTAGCTGTATCCCCATTTTGGGCGTCGCGGGCATTACGTAAATTTGGATGATGCATCATGCATAAAAAAATCTTTGTTATACCTTCGTGGCTCAGAGCTAGCCACCTCATGTTGGTGTGTCTGAGTTTGCTCGTGGCGGGCGCTCAACCCGCCAGCGCTGGGTTGCTTGAAGATCTGACGGATGGTCAACACGTTTTGTTGATGCGGCATGCTGATGCGCCAGGCGTCGGTGACCCACCTGGATACAGACTTGACCAATGCTTGACGCAACGTAATTTGGGTGAAGTGGGGCGGCAACAATCGGTATTGATCGGGCGCTGGCTAACAGCACAAGGCGTGAGCACTCCTAAAATTTTTAGTAGTGCTTGGTGTCGCTGTGTGGATACCGGACGGCTGTTGGCGCTGGGTGCGGTCAGTGTCGAGCCTTCGTTGAACTCTTTTTTTGATGACATGAGTTTGGCGACTTCGCAAACGGCTGCCTTACAAAAATTCATCACAGCGAGTTTGAAGGCACATCCGAAACAGCCCCTGATTCTCGTGACCCATCATGTCAACATTCAGTCCCTCACCGGGCGGGCTGTGTCAGTGGGTGATATGGTGCTGGTACGTGTTAAAGCTGATGGTAGCCACGCATCACACCAAGTGTTTCCAAGCCCTCGGCCTTAGTCTTACCAGCTAGCTAGAAGTGTGCTTTGATTGATTGCAAAATCCTGCCCTTGACGCTCGCCATTTCGTCAAGAATTGTGTAATGGTTGAGCGACGGCAGGTTTTCAAATATGCCAGGCGCTTTAGCGTTGGCGCGGTATTTAGCAAACTCAATCGTTTGTGTTTGCATCGCGGGCAGCTCTACCTCGCCTACGAACAGATCAAGAATCTTGCCGTTTAGTGCGGGTAGCTTGATCGGTGAAAATCGCGTCGCGGTCATTTCATCTAAGCTCAACTTTTCGTTGAGATAGCAATGGCGCATTGGCTCAAGATCAAAGATGCCACTGATCGCCGTGCCACCCAGCACGCAGGGCTCGTCAAGCGCCATCGCGGTTAAGTGCCCGCCCGCCGACCAACCGCTTAACCAAATGCCGGGGTTACTCGCGCGGCGAGCTTCGACTTTTTGACTCAGTGCGCGTAAGCCCAAACGAATATCTTGAACGATCTGGTCCATTTTGGCTTCGGGCGCGAGCGTATAGCCCATCATGGCAACACTGATGCCGGCCTCAATGAACGCCGGTACGATAAATGTGAAGTCGGATTTTGCCCTGTTTTGCCAAAAGCCACCGTGAATAAACGCGACCACAGGGCTCTGATCGCCGGCCGAGAAATAATCGTACGACTGTCGAGCACCGCTGCCGTAAGAGATATCCAGATGCGACGAGTGTGCGGCGCGAAACGCCTGGCTGCGGAGGCCCCAAGCCTCAATGATGGCTGCGCTATCCGCGACGACTTTTGAGTTGTTATAGGCGGCGTCGCGCTGTTCGCGGGTAAGGTTCGTTGACATAGTTGTGTTCGCGTGAAGTGTGAGATGTGACGATAGTTTGAGCCTCAGAAACGGGTTGTCACGTTTAAGAGCATCGTCTTTGCGCAAGCTTACCCTAGAATTTCTAGCGCGAAGCGAGTTTTCGCAGCAACAGAAGGCTGAGACACTGCAGAGGGGTTGCCCCTCTAAACTAGTATAGTTGGCGTACTTGGTCTTTTTTCAAAGACGCCACACATTGATGATTTGCAGGATCCATCGCGTGACTGAACAAACGATTTATCTTCTCAAAGCGTTCTTTCTGGGCATCGTCGAAGGCCTGACTGAATTTTTGCCCATCTCTAGCACCGGGCATTTAATCCTGTTCGGCCACTTGATCGAATTTTCTTCAAACGAAGCCAAAGTTTTTGAGGTGGTAATCCAACTGGGTTCGATCTTGGCCGTCATGTGGATCTTCAGAGCGCGTTTGGTTCAATTGATCGTGGGCACAGTACGACTCGACCCCGTTGAAGTCGCCTTCACGCGTAATTTGCTCATCGCCTTTTTGCCGTCTGCTATCGTCGGGTTATTGTTTATCAAGGCAATCAAAGCTTTGTTTTTCCATCCAGGTGTTGTGGTGGTGACCTTGATCGTTGGTGGTTTGATTATGCTTTGGGTCGAGCGCAATCGGCCAGCTTCGGGTGTCGATCCGCGTGCGAGTGCACTCACGCTCGAGCAGATCACCTGGCGGCAAGCGCTTGTCGTGGGCCTATGTCAGTGCTTGGCTATGGTGCCGGGTACCTCACGCTCGGGTTCAACGATTATTGGTGGCATGTTGTCTGGCATTCAACGCAAAACCGCAACAGAGTTTTCGTTTTTTCTGGCGATGCCAACCATGTTAGCGGCCGCCCTCTACGACACCTATAAACACGCTGGCCTGCTCAGCCAACAAGACATGCTGGCGATCGCAGTGGGGTTTGTTAGTGCGTTTTTTAGCGCCCTCTTTGTGGTGCGTGCAGTACTTGCGTTTGTATCGCGTCACACTTATCGCGTGTTTGCGGTGTACCGAATCATCTTGGGCGTGGTGGTGGGAGCTTGGCTATTTTTGGGATGATCGTGCGCCGCGGTAATCGCTTGAAACGGCTACCGGTCGCCACGTAAAACAATTACTCAGCAGTGACGCCAGAGTCTTGAATAATTTTTTTCCATTTGTCGCTATCGCGCTTAATAAACGCGGCAAATTCTTCTGGCGTGTTTGACATTGGGACTAGTCCGATCTCTTGAAAACGTGTTCGCAAGTTGGGATCTTGAATCGCCTCGTTTATGGCTCGACTCAAGCGCTGAATAATCGGGGCTGGTGTGCCAGCCGGTGCCGAGATGCCATACCAATTATGGATCTCAAAATCTTTCATGCCGGCTTCAGTCATGGTGGGGATGTCTGGAAATAAAGCGAAGCGTTTGCTTGATGCTAGGGCAATCGCTTTCAGTCTACCTGCACGGATATGACTTAGCCCACCGGGGATTGTCAAAAACTCTAACTGAGTGCGACCAGCTACTAAATCGATTACAGCTTGAGCACCGCCCTTGAACGGGATGTGGTTGATCCGGACGCCCGCTTGTAACCTGAAGAGTTCACCCGCTAGGTGATCGGCGCCACCTGTACCCGACGAACCAAAAAATACTTTATCAGGATTGGCCTTCAGGTAGGCAATTAACTCAGCTAAATTATTGGCGGGGATTGAGGGATGAACCGCCAAGATTAAAGGGGCATCGGCCATGAGCGACACGGGTGCAAAGTCTTTTTGTGCATTGAACGCAAGATTTTTGTAAAGGTGCGGATTAATCGCGATCGGGCCTGCGTAGGCCATTAAAAAGGTATAGCCGTCAGGTGCAGCTTTAGCCACAAAGTCTGTGCCGATATTGCCGCCACCCCCCGCCTTATTTTCAACCATCATGGTTTGACCCAAAGAGGTTGTTAATAGTTGCGCGATGCTGCGTACCGTAATGTCTGAGGCACCCCCGGCGACGTAAGGGACAACAAATCGCACTGGCTTGGTCGGCCAGGCTTCGCTGACTTGGGCAGCCACTGGCTGACTTAGCAGGGCAAGACCACTAAAAATAAGAGTGACAATACGTGAGCAAAAATAGTGAGTGATATTCATATTATCTCGGTGATCTTTTTAGTTATTCAAAGGGTTCTCGCAGCCACCTACGCGGGAGCCTAATCGTCTGACCACGCACGTAGGCCTAACACGACTTTAGCAGGCGGCTTGATCTTCGTCTACAGGCTCACTGATGAGCCGACTAGCGGCTGTTAGTCTGAACCTATGAGCAGATGATGCAGAAGGGTGTCTGAGGCATGGTGGCGTGCCGCCGCTTTGCGATTCACCCGATTTAGGAGTAACTTCTTGCAAGTTCAAAAACCGTGGGTCAGTGCCCGAGCGTATTGACCTTATTCATCCCCCCAAGGAAATCGAATGCGTTTATTTAGTTATCAAGATCAAAGCCAGCAAAAGCGTGTTGGCTTATTGCGTGCCGAAGATTCAAGCGAGTTTATCGACCTTGCGGCAACGGATGCCAGCTTGCCCAAGACGCTGCTCGAAGTGATCTCAACGACGGGTGCAATGTCGCGCATTGCTGAGTTGGCAAAAAGCTCAACCGCTTCGATCAAATCGGTTCAGGGTATCAAGTTCATTCCGTTAGTAGACAATCCCACCAAAATAATCTGCCTAGGCCTGAACTATGCTGACCATGCTGCCGAAGGTGGGCATGCCCGGCCCGAATACCCAAGCTTTTTTATGCGCGGCCCCAGCTCAATGGTGGGTCACTTGCAGCCGATGATTCGCCCCAAGGTGTCTGACAAGTTTGACTATGAGGCCGAACTCGCTTTTGTGGTGGGTAAGCGCGCCAAGCATTTGACCGCCGCAAACGCGCTTGATTTTTTAGCCGGCTACAGCGTCTTCAATGATGGCAGTTTGCGCGATTATCAACGCAAGTCAACGCAATGGACGATCGGTAAAAACTTTGACGCCACCGGTGGCTTTGGCCCTTGGTTGGTGACGCCTGACGAGTTGCCGCGTGCTGCGGATGGGTTGCGGATTCAGTCGCGTCTGAACGGTCAGATCATGCAAGATGCCAACACCAAAAACTTTTTGTGGGGTATTGTTGAAACACTGGTGTTGATTACTGAGTGCATGACCTTAGAGCCGGGCGATGTCGTCATCACAGGTACGCCAGCCGGTGTTGGCTACGCCAGAAAGCCGCCCGTCTTTATGAAGGCCGGCGATACCATTGAGGTCGATATTGAGGGCGTGGGTGTGTTGAGCAATCCGATTACTGACGAATAGTCTGCTCAGACATTTAGACGGCTTGGCTGACGGCTTAGATTGCGCATAAAAAAGCTCGGCACCTTCAAAGGTGTCGAGCTTTTTTGCGAATGACTTAAACGAAAATAATCTCTCAAAATCGCGAAGAGAGCAACAGGTTTTTTGCGGATTACGCGGAAAGCCTCGTTAAGCCAGTGAGGCGATCAAACCACGCCTTGCTCGTAGAACTTGGCGATTTCTGCTTCTGAATAGCCGACTTCACCCAAGACCTCATCTGTGTGCTCGCCCCATTGCGGCGCTGTGGTCACTACGTTTGCAGGTGTGCGGCTAAGAATGGTTGGGAGCGTGATAAAGCCTTTTTCTTTGCCGTCTTTATCTTTCACCATTTTAGAAATGTGCGATTGCTTGATGTGCTCATCGGCAAACATTTCTGGCACGTTGTAGACCGGGCCTGCAGGCACGCCTGCTTTGTTCAGATTGTCGACCCAATAGGCAACCGTTTGTGTGCGAAACACTTCGTTGAGTGCTTTATTGCATTTGGCGCGATTGACTGCCCGAGTTTTTTCGTTAGAAAAGTCAGGGTCTGCCATCCAGTCGGGGCGCTTGGCGAGTTCGCATAAACGCACCCAATTACCTTGACCTGAGGCGCCTAAGTTAAAGACGCCATCGCTGGCTTCAAACAAGCCCATGGGGCTTGAGGTGGGGTGGTCGTTGCCAGCTTGGCCCGCGACGTCACCTTCGTTGAGGTAGCGCGCCGCCTGAAAATCCATCATCGCAATTTGTGCGTGCAACAGCGAGGCGTGTACCCACTGACCTTTGCCTGAACGCTCGCGCTCAAGCAGCGCGGTCAGAATGCCAATACCGGCATAGAGACCTGCACTCATGTCGGCAACGGCTAAGCCCGCGCGTACCGGGCCTTGGCCAGGGATGCCCGTGACTGACATCAAGCCGCCCATGCCCTGCATGATCTGGTCAAAGCCAGGGCGTGACGCGTAGGGGCCTTCTTGACCATAGCCCGAGATACTGGCCAAAATGATTCGTGGGTTCACTTTAGCCAGTGACTCGTAATCAACGCCCAAGCGGTTTTTAATATCTGGGCGCCAGTTTTCAACCACAACGTCAGCGGTTTTGACCAAGCGCATCATGATGTCGAGCGCGCCAGGCTTTTTGAGGTTTAGTGTCATCGCCCGCTTGTTACGGTTTAGATTTTGAAAGTCACCACCCTCGCGGTTAGCGGCAAACATGCCTTCGTTAGGATCCACGCCCTTGGGCGGTTCGATACGAATCACGTCTGCGCCGAAGTCGGCGAGCAAGCGCACACAGTTTGGGCCCGCGCGCACGCGGGACATATCGAGAACTTTAAGGTTTGAAAGTGCTGAAGAGGCCTGGATTTTTGACATGATTTTCGATTTAGATTGAAAGGCAAAGGCGGTCGGGCAGATTTTTCTGTGATTTCGAGTGCGCTGCCGACTTTCGAAGTCTTTTATATGTTGCTTTCGGTGTTTTTGCAAGTGATACTGCTAGACTAACGGCGATTAACAACGTCCAAAAAGGGGAATTTTCGTGGCAGACTCAAGTACAGAGAAAAAAATCATTGTTGGCAGCATCGTTGCCGAGAAAAAGGGCGCGATCGGTACGATCCTGATCTCGAACCCCAACAAAATGAACGCCATGTCCGTGCAGATGTGGACAGACCTGCCAAAAGCGATCCGCGCCTTTGACGCCGATCCAGAAGTGCGGGTCATTGTGATTGTCGGTCAGGGCGAAAAGGCCTTTGTGTCGGGCGCTGATATTTCGCAGTTTGATACCTTGCGTGCCTCGCCAGAAACCCAGTTGGCTTACGAAGACGCGGTGTCAGACTCAATGAATGCCCCAGTCGAGTGCTCAAAGCCTGTGATTGCGCAAATCCGCGGCTTCTGTTTTGGCGGTGGCTTAGGCCTTGCCGCAGCCTGCGACATTCGCATTTGCACAGAAGACGCAACCTTCAGAATGCCCGCTGCGCGTTTAGGCTTAGGGTATGGCCACAAAGGCATCAACCGTTTTACCAACATCATTGGCTTGGCCAACGCGACTGATATTTTTGTGACGGCACGGCGCTTTGACGCCCACGATGCCTTACGGATGGGTTTTGTGTCGCGCGTGTGCAAGGGCGACGAGATCGATGCCGTGATCGCTGAATACACCAAGCTGATTGCTGAAAACGCACCGTTAACCGTGGCGGCCAGCAAGTTCAATATTCGTCAGGTGTGTGCTCAGCCAGAAGAGCAAGACCTGAAGCGCGCTGTTGAAATGGTGAAGGCATGTTTTGCCAGCGACGATTTCAAAGAGGGCCGTGCTGCGTTCCTAGAAAAACGTCCGGCGCAATTCAAGGGTCGCTAAGCGTCAGGCTCGCGCTTCGGAAATTGCATCAGCAAAACAGACGCCCCAGTCTTGCCCGCGGTGATCTTGGGTGCTGGCTCAGTGGGGTCGACAAACAGCAAGGCTTGTTTGCCACCCAAGTGCTCATTGAGATGACACTCGCCGCTCAGGACCATCCAGTATTGACCGCGCCCTTCGCTCGGCGCGGGGCCAGCGATGTGTTGACCAGGCGCCGCATGGTAAAGCGTCGCGCCCAACCCGTCGCCCTCGAAGGGCACGACGGTGTGCTCAACAACGGCAGTCACGTTTTGGGGGCCGTCGGCTTCGCCCATTAACGCGGGGATCAAACCCAAGCCGTGGCGATAGTCTTTGGTGCGGCCTTTGAGGCCTTCTTTGTAATCAGGCATCCAACGTGCGCCTGGATCCCAGCCATTGCGCAAGGTGTAGTACTCAACGCCCGCGTCGGCTGCGTGGATCGGCGCATAGGGTGTGAACCCCATCGCGTAGTGCACGGTCAGGCCTTCGATCGGCTTAATGCCGAACTTGCCGCCACCGGCGACAAACACCTGAAACTGATCCGCTTGATGGTAATGCCCAGGGATCGACATATTTGCCGCTTGCTCGACCAAAAAAGCGATCGGCTCAAGAGGGGGTGGAAACGCCTCGGCCGAGCGCGGCGGTAAGCCGGTG
>CANKOW010000117.1 GCA_947484295.1 Alcaligenaceae bacterium
AAAAAAGAACTCACGACAAATCTTAGCGGGGCAGCCTCTGAGGGGGTGTCGAGTCGACAATCTTTTGTACACGTATTGTTCGGTCCTGATTTTTGGCGGTTAAGTGCGCAGCATCTGTTTTTGGTATTGGTGTCTTTACTCTTAGCGGTCGCAGCAGGAATCCCCTTAGGCGTGTTAAGTTTTTATCGGCCAGGGGTAGGGCAGGTTGTCTTGTCTGTGGCCAGTGTGATTCAAACGATCCCCTCACTTGCACTGTTGGCCTTTTTAATTTCTTTGTTTGGTTTAATCGGAACAATCCCAGCGATCGTGGCCTTGTTTTTATATGCGCTGTTGCCGATCATCCAAAGTACGCACGCTGGCTTAAGCGAGATCTCGCCGTCAATGCGTCAAGCGGCGACTGCCTTGGGGCTTGGCGCTCGCGATCAACTCTGGTTTATTGAATTGCCCTTGGCGCGCACCATGATTTTGAGTGGCATTAAAGTGTCAGCGGTACTGAGCGTCGGTACGGCAACGATCGCCGCTTTTGTGGGGGCTGGCGGCTATGGCGAACGTATTGCGCAAGGCTTGGCACTAAATAATACGTCGATGCTCTTGGCTGGCGCTATCCCGTCAGCAGGTTTAGCGTTGTTGATGCAATATGGGTTTTATGTGTTTGAACGCAGGCTGAGTCGCCGCACAAGTTAACGCTTCCAATTCGCTTCGCTGCTACCCAGCGGCCCAGAAGGCTGATCCCATTGCATACTGATCCCTGAGATTTCGATGGGCCAGTGCAGTCGCCGTGCAAGACCCCAGTAGCTGTCTTCGATTGCGAGGGCCTGATCTGCTTCAGTTTCTGGCGCTAAGGCTTGATTGCTTTTTTCTGGGTGGTTAAGAGTTGTCATTAGAAATGCACCCGTTCGCGCAAGGGATGCACGTGCAATGCTGCCCGCACCTGTTCTGAGGCGTATCTCGAGGCCGCGCAAGGCGGCGGTTGCCAAGATATAACCAGTCGCGTGATCAAGGGCTTGCACAGGTAAGGGCTTTGGTTTGGAGCTGCCCGCGAGTTGTTGCCCCGCGTGCGCAATACCCATACTCATTTGCACCAGGCTATCAAAGCCGCGACGATTTTTCCAGGGGCCAGAAAAGCCGTAAGCGTCTAGAGAGACATCTACTAAGCCTGGTCTGATTTTTTGTCGTTGCTCGGCATCGAGCCCTAAAGTTGCTAAGGCATCGCTGCGATAGCCGTGCACAAGCACGTCGGCCTCGCTCAGTAAGCTGAGCCAACGTTCGCGCCCACACGGATTGCGTAAATCAAGACGCGTGCAACGTTTACCGAGTGTCATTTCTGGTGCGAGTGTGGGCTCATCCCACCAAGGCGGATCGACACGTAAGACCTCAGCACCTAACCCCGCCAACATGCGAGTGGCCGAGGGCCCTGCCAACACGCGTGTCATATCAAGCACTTTGAGTCCTTGCAAGGGACGACTGCGGTTGAATGACCAAAGCGGCTTCGCGATCACCGCGCCAGACTGCCAATGCAATAGGGGTTCACTCAGTACGGCTTGACCGTGCGGGTGTGCCTGCCAGTCTTGCCACGACCGCATCGTCGCGGCACAGCCTCCCTCGGCTAAAACCTTGGCCTCAAGCGCGTCAGCTGGCCAGATAGCCACGGCTTGAGCAATGTCAGCGCGCCCAGACGGCCCAGTGAGCTTTAACGCGCGTAGAGCTGCCGCGCGATGATGTGGAGCGTTGGTATGAAGCCGGATCCAACCGTCACTTGTTTCATAATCGCCCATCACGAAGTCTTCGACAGACAAGGGCTTCCACCCAATGGGGCGCAACGAGTACGCAAACCAAAAAGAGGCGAGGCGACGGTCAACGGTGACGGTTTTTATCGAAGTGCTGCGGCTTGTCGGCGTCGCACTAGGCTTGAATGTTGCTCGTATCCCAGCGGGTGCTGGCGCCGTATCAGTTGAATCACGCGTCACCATTGCATCCATTGCGTCAATCAAAGAGCTGAGCGCGAGTCCGGCAGCCCCCATGGAGGCCGCTGCAAAGTCTGTGACCGCGAAGATCGAAGGTAGCTCGCCCGCGCCTTTGAAGGTCACTCGATTCAACAGGTGTTCGTCGCCCTGTGCTGCATGCCAGATCGCTTTGAGCAACTGTGTGGCAATATTGTTTGAGTTCGCGGTGCTCGACATAGCGTGTGTTGCCTGATCTGGTAAAGGTTGAGGGCGGCGGGTTGCATGAAAACGGAGGTCTAGGCAGAGCCTTCTCTCTAGAACTACTGGTATCATTTGAAATGATAACAATTCTCATTTAATGGCCGGCGTTCGGGCGTATCTTGCCGCATTCATCACCTATCGAGTTGCGTTAGCCCTATCTTGAAAAACGTCATTGTTTTTATCCGAAGTATGCAGTTTTTAGGGACACAAATTGTGTCTTATCCGCTGCTCTATCAAATTAAACAATTTTGGCCTGCGTGCCATCTGCGGGTTGTCGCACAAGACTCTGTTGGCCAGCATTATCTAAGCTTGCCGTGGGTCGATGCGTTTACGCAGGCAGACAAGTTGCCTGAAGTGTATCGGGCGATGGACGGCAGCGCAGACTTGGTCATCGCCTTGCACTTTGCCAGTGAAAAATACGGGATCGTCGCCTTGCTTAAGCGGCCTAAGTTTCGGCTTGGTTTTAAAAATAAACGCGTCACTGATTTTGTCTGGACCCATTCGCACTGCAAAGATTTTTCTGAATACATGGGGCTCGCAAATCTTCATGTGTTAGCAGCCTTCAAAGATTTTGATCCTGCGCAAGCGGCCCGTCAGTGTGTGCAAGCTTTGGCCGACCTCGAAGGCCAAGCGTCAACCGGTGGATCGTCTGAGCTCGCAAACGTGAGCGATGCGTCTGATAGTCGTTCACGACTCAGCGACTTAAGCGCTCAGCCCGCTAACGCTGGTGACGCAAGTGCCCCGCAGATTGTCTTAATGCCAGGCGGTGGTGCCGGTGATTACAAACGCTGGCCGATCGAGCATTATGTTGCGCTGGCTGACTTACTAAAGTCGACGCTTGTGCCTCAAGCCAGTTTTTGTTTTGTGATGGGGCCAGACGAAGCTGAGCAATATCGCTGGTTACAAAGTCTCGGGCGAAGCGATTTTGTGTACCTTATGACGCGGCCCTTACCTGAAATTGCCAAAGCGGTGCTAGGCGCCAAACTTGTGGTGGCAAATGATTGCGGCCCGTCGCATTTGGCGCAATTTGCGGGTGTGCCTTACGTAGGCGTTTTTCATGAAAGTAACCGCGAATGGTTTTGGACGCGTGAAACCAGCGCCGATGTGTTACCGCTAGATGGCACCTACGAGATTAAAAACGTGACGCCTGAGCAGGTACGTGATGCTTGTCAGCAGGTGTTGAGTCTTGCGACCTCTAGCCAGACTCGCAACCGCTCCGAGAGCTGATGCAGCCTCGTAGTCGCGTGTGCACAACGCCCCTAAGAAAAAGCCTTCAGACTCTCGTGTTTGGTTGCGCAGAACAGATGCCAAACGCACCAAAGTGTCGTATAAAGAGTAGGTAGTCAACATAAGACGCAAAAACGAATCACGAGACAACGCACGCTCAAAGACTTGATCTTTGTCAGGAACCCGATGAATACGCCTAAACCCATTCCTACCCCTTTGACTGTCACGGGGCTCAATGTGCATGAGTCAGTGGGGCACGCGATCGTGCGCGCCCTGAAACGGCACGGTGTTGAATGTACTTTTGGCCAAAGTCTGCCCACCATGTTTCAGTTATCTGCTGAAGCAGGTGGTATCAAGCAGATTGTTTATCGCACCGAGAACGCCGGCGGGTATATGGCTGATGCGTATGCAAGGTTGACTGGCAAGCCAGGTATTGTGACCGCTCAAAATGGCCCGGCAGCAGCGTTGTTGGTCGCACCGCTTGCTGAGGCGCTCAAAGCATCTATCCCTGTGATTGCGCTGGTACAGGATGTGAGTCGCTTACAAACCGATAAAAATGCGTTTCAAGATTTAGATCACATTGGCATGTTCAGCGCGGTCTCAAAATGGGTGCGTCGCGTCAACGAACCCAGCCGCGTCGATGATTACATTGATCAGGCTTTTACGATGGCGTGTTCAGGGCGCCCAGGGCCCGTGGTGTTGTTGTTTCCGAGTGATCTGTTGACTGAGCCTTTGGTTCCTTCAACGCGTACAGCGTGTTTGGGGCAGTATCCCCTAGACCCAACGGTTGCTTCACCCGATGCAGTGCGCCATGCCGCTGAATTGCTAGCAAAAGCCGAGCGTCCTCTTGTGATTGCCGGGGGCGGTGTGCATCTGTCGCACGGCCACGCCGCACTGACGCGCCTGATGGATGAAGGACACTTGCCGGTGGCCACTACCGTGATGGGTAAGGGTACGGTTGATGAGCGTCATGCACTTGCCGTAGGTGTGGTTGGCTATTTTATGGGGCCAAACGGTGCTACGCGCTATCAACGCAAGCTAGTCACCGAAGCCGATGTGATTCTGTTGGTGGGTAACCGTACCAATCAAAATGGCACTGATTCGTGGCAGTTATATCCAAAAAATGCACATTACATTCATTTGGATATTGATGGCACTGAAGTGGGTCGCAACTACGAGGCAACACGGTTGGTGGGCGATGCAGGGCTAACACTCGATGCTTTAGCTGAGGCTCTTGGCAAACTTGATTTGTCAAAACGTCGCGCTCAGCGACCCGCACTAGAGACCAGTATTCAAGCCGCGCGTGACACCTATTTAAAAGAATCAGCGCCTATGCGTTTGTCAGCACAGGCACCCATTCGCCCAGAACGTGTCATGCACGAGCTGCAAAAACGCCTAACCGGCGACACAGTGATGGTGGCAGATGCCAGCTACTCATCGATCTGGATTTCAAATTGTTTAACCTCGGTCAAAAGCGGCATGCGCTTTATTACGCCCCGTGGGTTGGCTGGCTTGGGCTGGGGCTTTCCGATGGCGTTGGGTGCCAAAGTTGCACGCCCGCAATCAGAGGTGTATTGCTTGGTGGGTGATGGTGGGTTTGGACACGTCTGGTCAGAGCTAGAGACTGCACGCCGCATGGGCTTGAAGGTGACGCTCATTGTTTTAAATAATGGGATTTTGGGATACCAAAAACACGCCGAAAACGTGAAGTTTGGCACGCACACCAGCGCAGTCGATTTTTACCCCGTGGATCACGCTGCGATCGCACGCAACTGTGGCTGTAACGGTATTCGTGTCACAGATCCCGAGCAACTGAATCAAGCGCTTGACGCTGCTCGTGCAAGCGATGTCACCACACTCATTGAAGTGATGACGGACGAAAATGCCTTCCCCCCTATCACAGCTTATACGGCGGCCTTAGAAGCATGAACAAGAAAATAGCGTTAGTCACGGGTGCCGCAAAAGGCATTGGGTTGGGCACTAGCCAAGCATTGATTGCTGAAGGTCGGTTTGTCGTGATGGTTGATCGCTTGCCGATCGATCTTGAACAACTGGGTATTACCGATGAGCAGGCGATTGCCTTTCAGGCAGACGTGACTGACATGGCCTTTATGGCGCGTTTGCACGGGCAGATCAAGCAGCGCTTTGGTACCGTATCTATTCTGGTCAATAACGCTGGGATCTCGCCGAAGCGTGCCGATGGTCTATCCAACGGTATCCTTGACGTCACCATACAAGAATGGTCAAAGGTGCTGCTCGTGAATTTGACGACGGTCATGCAGATCACGCAGTTATTTTTACCCGACATGAAAGCCCAAGGCTTTGGCCGTATCGTCAGCGTGTCGTCTTTAGCGGGGCGCAGTAAATCTGTTGTGGCTGGCCCAAGCTACATGGCCTCAAAGGCGGGCATTCTTGGGCTGATGCGTGCGATCGCTTCAGAGATGGGCCCCTTTGGTGTCACCGCGAACTGTGTGGCACCCGGTCGTATCTTGACTGAGATGGCGATGCAGGCGGGTGAAGCAGTTAACCAACGCTACGCAGAGCAAATCCCAGTCAGGCGCTTAGGCACTGCAGACGAAGTGGGTGCCTCAATTGCCTTTTTGTGTGCCGACAGTAGCGGCTTTATTAACGGAGCGACCATAGATATTAATGGTGGCTTCTTTATGTCGTGACCTCGTTGTTATCGTTTGGGTTAGGCAATTTAGCCGCGTTGAGGTGAGTGATCGGTTGACGAGGTGTGTGGACTTAAACACGCTTCGCTATTTCTTAAAACAGCAGGAGACAAAAATGAAAAATATCATCAGTCGTAAATGGTTTGGTGTTGCAGCCTTGTTAGGCTGTTCGGTTTTAACGTCGTCGGTTGTTGCGCAAAGTTTTCCGGCGCACGAAGTGAACATGATCGTGAACTATGGTGCTGGTGGCACGACCGACGTGGCCACTCGCGCGTTGGCGCAAACGATGGAAAAGATTTTAGGTAAGTCGATCGTGGTGCAAAACAAGCCTGGTGCCTTGGGTACCTTGACCCCCGCCTACATCGCACGTCAAAAACCTGATGGCTATCAGGTTGGTGTCGTCACCTATTCAACTGTTGCGATCATGCCGCACTTGATGGACTTGACCTACACCATGAAAGATTTTGAATTTGTGGCTGGGTTTGGTCGCTTTCGCTATGGGATTGCGGTGAATGCCGATTCGCCGTACCAAACGCTTGATGATCTGATTGCGGCGGCAAAAGAAGGTAAGGGTTTATTTTTTGGCACAACCTCAGCGCCTAATAACCTGGCGATCTTTGAGTTGACGCGTTTAGCGGGTGCAAAGTTTGAACATATTTCGTACAAATCTGGTGGTGAAGCGGTGACCGCACTGTTAAGCAAAAACGTGCAGGTGATTGTGCAAAATCCGCCTGATCTCATTCCTCATATCAAGGCAGGTAAATTGCGCATGTTGGCATCGGCCAGCCCGATGCGGTGGCCTGAGTTTCCAGAGATCAAGACGATTAAAGAGCAAGGCTTTGACATCGAAATCGATTCGTGGCTGGGCTTAGCTGTGCCTAAAGGCACCCCGGCTGCGATTGTGAAGGTGCTTGAAGATGCCACGCTCAAGTCGATGAGCGACCCTGCCTTAAGCGCCCGGATGACGCAAATGGGTGTTGACCCAGCCTCTCTGTCAGCCAAGCAATATCTGGATATTCTAGAAAAGGGCTATATCGAGATGGGTCGTGCCATCAAGGCGGCTAAGATTCCCCGTATCTCGGGCTAAAAAACTGCTATACTCTTGCTCTTATCTTAAAGGCGCCCGTAGCTCAGATGGATAGAGTACCTGGCTACGAACCAGGGGGTCGTAGGTTCGAATCCTGCCGGGCGCACCAGCATTATCAAAGAAGGGTTACAGATTTCGGTCTGTAACCCTTTTTCTATTGCGCATTCCAGGTTGAAACCTAAGGATAAATAATCTTGCTTGCCCGCTCTGGAGAAGGGCATTGGCATACAAAGGTAAAGAATACCTTGCGTAGCGATCAGTAGCTTCTTGGCATATTACTCAAGGTTTGTCGAATGCTATCGATCGTACAATCTAGTACATTTTTATTTTTCAATCTGCTACATCGACCGGTCTGGCATTGCGACTAAGACGATGGCCTTTTGATAGCGCTGGTGCCTTGCTGGTGCTGGCGAACTGAGCTCCGAAGCTTTCTGTATCTGCGCACATAACTAGAAATGCAAAAAGACAGATATCTTTGCAATTTTTGGCCTCACGAAGCGTCGCCAAACCGCCTACTCTGTGAACGCTTAGCCCTAAGCAGCCACGCAGGTGCGTGGCACCGGACAAGCGTTTGCCAAAGAGTCTATGCGCCCCATGATGAACCCCGCCGAAGTCGCCGCCAAAGCAATTATTTTGGTGGTTGACGACACGCCTGATAACTTATCTTTGATTGCGGGTTTATTCAAAGAGTTTTATACGGTCAAAATTGCCAATAGCGGTGAAAAAGCCTTAAAGATCGCTCAAAGCGAGAACAAGCCGGCTTTGATCTTGCTGGATGTCATGATGCCAATGATGGACGGCTATGAGGTGATCGGTCGTTTAAAAGCCGATAGCGCGACGCGCGATATCCCGGTGATTTTTTTGACTGCGAAAACAGACATCGAAGACGAGGCAAAAGGCTTAGAGCTTGGTGCAGTGGATTACATCACCAAACCGATCAGCCCGCCCGTTGTGCTGGCGCGGGTGAAAAATCATTTGATCCTCAAGGCCGCAAAGGATGCGATCGAGGGTAATCGAAAAATTCTTGAAGATGAAAAAAAGCTGTTAGAGATTGAACAGCTCAAAACTGAAAAGTTGATGCTCAATATTTTGCCTAAGCCTATTGCCGATCGTCTAAAGCGAGGCGAAAAAAATATCTCTGGGGCGTACCCTGAGGTCACAATTTTATTTGCTGATCTGGTGGGGTTTACGGCGATGTCGAGTCAGCTGCGTGCGGCTGAGCTCGTGAGTTTGCTCAACGATTTGTTTACACGCTTTGATCGGCGTGCAGAAGATCTAGGCGTTGAAAAAATTAAGACGATTGGTGATGCGTATATGCTGGCGGGCGGTATCCCCATCCCGCGTGGTGATCATGCCGAGATTACGGCTGAGATGGCTCTTGGCATGTTCGAAGATTTGACAGCCTTCAATCGTGAGCGCGGTAAAGATTTGAAAATGCGTGTCGGTTTGAGCTCGGGCCCTGTGGTTGCTGGTGTGATTGGTTTTACTAAGTTCTCGTACGACTTGTGGGGCAGTACGGTGAACACCGCGAGCAGGATGGAGTCTACGGCAGCCCCAGGCACCATCCAAATCTCGGCGATGACTCACGAGTTACTTCAAGATAATTATATTTTTTCAAAAAATGGCTTAATTCAGTGCAAGGGCTTGGGCGAAATCGAAGCCTATGCTTTAGTCGGAAAGCGCTGAGCCGACACACATACCTCTGCCGCGGCTGAATAAGCTCTGGCAGAGAAGGGTACAACCGTACTTTTTTCAATCCTGTTTCTCAATCTTTGCATCCTGCAAGATCTTGCCCCAACGGGTGTACTCGGCATTCACATAGGCTTGAAACGCAGCAGGGTTTTCCATGCTTGAGGGCATAATGCCTGCCGCTTCGAGCTTAGCCCTAACATCGGCGCGCGCAATTGTTTTCATAATCGCCACGTTGATTTTTGCCACGACCGGCTCTGGGGTTTTGACCGGCACAAAAAGCCCCAACCAGTTCACTGCACTAAATCCAGGTAAAAAATCACCGACCGGTGCGAGGTTTGGCAAAAAGTTCATGCGTTCGGGGCTGGTCACGGCGATCCCTTTCAGTCGCCCATCAGCCATCATGGGCATCAAGGGCGAAATATCCATCACGATGCCATCAACGTGGCCCGCAACGGTATCTGTCACTGCTGGCCCTGCACCCTTGTACGGCACGTGAATCAGGCGCCCTTTAGAAGCTGCTTGCAACAATTCAATCGTGAGGTGCGACACGCCACCCGTGCCGGCAGACGACAAGGTGATATCGCGCGTTTTAGAGACCGCAATGAGATCAGCAATGGTCTTAACGTTTGGCAGAGTCGGGCCCATCGCAATACCTAGCGGTGTAGAACCCACACGATTGATCGCCCGAAAATCAACAGGCGTATTAAAAGGCGGAGTCTTTGCCGCTTGTGGCGAGACAATAATTGGGCTCAGGCTACCTAGCAAAATCATGTAGCCATCGGGCGCGGCGCGCGACACATAGGTGCCCGAGATCATACCGGCAGCACCAGGTTTGTTCTCGATCACGACAGTGGCACCAAGCGCTTCACCTAACGCGGGTGCAATGGCGCGAGCGGTCAAGTCGTTAGACCCACCAGGCGGGTAACTCACCACGAGGGTGACGGGCTTATTTGGGTAATCTTGGACGACGGCTTGCGAAGAGGCGAAGCCGCTGCTGATAAGCAGCGCCCCGCAAAGCGCGTGTCCAACGAACTTATGCTGTAGTGTGGTTTGTGTATTCACGGTTGTCTCGCTGTTGAATTTTGTTTTGATTGTGTATGGCGAAAGTACTAGAGCCTAACAGTATATGCACAAACTAGTAGAGACATGTACAAAATGAGGGCGTGAGCACGAGCCAAAATAGTGCAACATTTTTTTTTGCTTTTGACACGATGGCCGACCGTTGAGTTGGATCACGGGGATGTTCAAATCGCACCCATTCGGTTACTGTACTTCTTGTTGCTGTTTGTGCAGAACCTAAAGGCATGGTTGGTCATGAGTCAATCGAAAACTAAAAATAAGCTGTTTGCGCCGATCACCGGTACAGTCATGCCGCGTTTTGCGGGCATTGCCACGTTTATGCGCTTGCCCTTTTTAGAGTTCGATCACCCAAGTATCGATGAGGTTGATATTGGTTTGTTCGGAATCCCCTGGGATGGGGGCACCACCAATCGCGCAGGGGCACGGCACGGGCCGCG
>CANKOW010000118.1 GCA_947484295.1 Alcaligenaceae bacterium
ACCATGCCCGCTAAATTCGCACAAGCCATCGCCCCCTTCACGTTTGGCTTAGCGTTAACGCAATGGGGCACTGGGGTACTTTGGCTGACCTTTGGGCTGGCTATGTGCAGCTTTGCAGCGCTTTGCCTGATTACCGTGCAGTCGTCAGCGCAACCCAAATCTGATCTGTAATTTTCTTAGTACAGCTTTCAATTCATTTTTTGCCTGTCTCGCGTTTGAACCAATCCGATAAATTGGGCACACTACGCCCTGAACGAATAAAAAATCAAACTAGGAGACCGCAGCCACCATGATGCTGCTTGAACACGACGCCAAGGTTTTACTGGCGCAATTTGGTATTTCAATTCCGGTTGGCGTACTCGCGAATCGCTCAGCTCGCCCAACAGTGAGCTACCCATGCTTTGTCAAAGTACAGATCCCCGTTGGGGGGCGCGGCAAAGCGGGCGGCATCGTCAAAGCCAACAATGCGTCAGAGCTTGAGCAGGCGCTGCACAAGCTGGTGGGCGCTACGGTGCGCGGCCATCGCGTGCACGAGTGCCGCATCGAGCAACCCGCCTCGGGGCAAGAGTGCTACGTCAGCCTGATGCTTGATCCCTCTTCAGGCAAAGTCATCATTTTGATGTCAGCAGAAGGTGGCGTTGAAGTTGAGCAACATTCCGCCGCCGGTGCCATGCTGCAGCAGCAAGCCAACTTTGAAATCAACGCAGTGAAGCTTGTCGCTCAACAATTGGCTCAACAGCTACCAGCCTTTGCACAGGCCGCGTTAACGCAAGCGGCGCATCAGCTGTGCGACGCTTTATTTCAGCTCGAACTGACTCTGGCTGAAATCAACCCTCTCTTTGTGCAACCCGACGGCAGCTGGATTGCCGGTGACGCAAAACTTGTGGCTGACGACAATGCCATCGAACGTCAGCCGCTATTACTCGCCTTATTAAAAGAGCGCGGTCATGCCTACCCTGAGGCCTCTCTAAAGATCGATCACGGTTTTGATTTTGTGCGACTCGACGAAGATGGCGATGTGGGTATGCTGACCACCGGTGCGGGCTTAAGCATGCAACTGGTCGATGAACTGACGCGCCGCGGCTGTAAGCCATTTAATTTTGTAGATATTCGCACGGGTCAATTTCGAGGCGAGCCTACCCGCTTAATTCAAGTGCTTCGCTGGATTGGCGAAGGTAAAAACGTCAAAGTGATTTTGATGAACTTCTTTGCTGGCGTCACTGACTTAGCAGAGCTCTCACGTCTGATTCTGATCGCGCTCGAACAAACACAGGATATCAAAATCCCAATTGTGATTCGCTTAATTGGTAATGGTCTCGAGACAGCCATCGAGACGCTGACAAGCGCCAACGCTTCATTAGTCGTTGAAACTGATTTAGAGAAAGCAGTCGATCAAGTCGTCGCACTCGCAACGAGGCAAGCAGCATGACAACTCCTCTCTTCTCCAATGATCCTTTAGCACTTTTATTTGATCCGACTGCAGCGCTGCCTACCATTGTGCAGGGCATCACCGGCCGCATGGGTCGTAAGCATGCCGCCTTGATGCGTGCCTATGGCACGGATATCGTCGGTGGCACCGCCCCCGTAGGCAGCAAGTCGGCTGATTTGAAAGATGTAGACGGTGCGCCTGTCTTTCGGTCTTGCGCTGAAGCCGTCAAGGCAACCGGCGCGGCAGCCAGTGTGGCGATGGTGCCACCCTTTGAAGTGCTCGCTGCCATCAGCGAAGCCGTTGCTGGCGGCATCAAGCTGATCGTGACCGTTACCGAGGGCATGCCCGTAGCCGATGCGATACGGGCCCGCGCGTTGGTGCAGGCTGCCGGAGCACGGTGGGTAGGTGCTTCGACCCCGGGCGTTGCTATCCCTGGTCGCACCAAACTCGGTTTTATTCCGTCAGTGTCTTTGCAGCCAGGCTCGGTAGGCGTCATCGCCAAAAGCGGCACCCTTTCTTACGAAACCAATCACAGGCTGGTGGATTGCGGCCTTGGCCAAAGCGTATGGATCGGTGTTGGTGGCGACGCGTGCAAGGGCACACGGTTTGCCGAAGTGCTGCCTTTTTTTAATGTCGATCCGCGCACTAAGCAAATCGTTTTAGTAGGAGAAATTGGCGGCTCTGAAGAAGAAGAATTCGCCCAGGCCTTAATCGACACCAAGTGCACCAAGCCCACCTACGCCGTGATCGCCGGACATGGCGCGCGCGAAGGCGTGGTGATGGGGCATGCGGGCGCGGTGGTGCATGGCAACACAGGTACCTTCGACGCAAAAAAACGTGCGCTCGAAGGGGCTGGAGCTCGTGTTTTTGCCAGCGTTGACGATTTAATTAAAGCCATGCTTGCGGCGCATTAAACTAGCCTCACTTTAGATAGACCTCATCAAGGATTGAGCAGCATGGATTTCAAACTCAGTGACAGTCAACGACAGTATGTTGAAGCGGTACGCGCGCTTGCGCAAAACGATTTCAAACCGCGCGCCGCAAAATACATGGATGGCACGTTTCCTTGGGAAAACATGAAGCAACTTGCCCAGATCGGCGTGCTGGGCATGACGGTCTCTGAGCAATATGGTGGCTTAGGCTTGCCTGTGTTTGAAACCGCGTTGATTCTGGAAGAGATCGCTAAAGTTTGCTACCCCACCGCCATGGCAGTGCTGGGCGAAGCCGGCGTGCAAACGCGCATCATCGAAACGTACGCACCCGACTCAATCAAAAATAATATTCTGCCAAAAGTCTGTTCGGGCGATGCGATTTTATCGATCTGTATGACAGAGCCTCACGCTGGCACCGATGTCAGCAGCTATCGCACCAACACCCGTTTGCATATGAACCATGCAACCGTTAATGGCGTCAAAACCTTGATTAGTCGTGCTCAAGAGGCTGCCATGTTTGTGGTGTTCACGCGCGTCGATGATCAACCTGGTCGCGAAGGCATTGGTTGCGTCTTGATTGAAGGCGGCACACCTGGCCTTGAAGTGACGGCTAGCTATCACACCATGGGTGGCGAGTACTTGCACGAAGTACGTTTTGATAACGTCGAAGTACCGCTTGAAAACGTTGTTTTAAAAGAAGGCGGCTTTCGCAAACTTATGAGCGCGTTCAATACACAGCGCTGCTTAAACCCCAGCATCTCGCTAGGGTTGGCCGAGGGCGCCTTTGAAGAAGCCGTCAACTACACACGCAATCGCCCAATCTTTGGCAAGACGCTCACTGATTTTCAAGGCCTGCGCTGGAAACTCGCCGAGATGTATCGCGACATTGAAGCAGCTCGCAGCGTGTTGTATCGCGCCTGCGCTTCAGCCAATCCTTTTCCGGATCCCTTCTTAGCAGCTGTGGCCAAAATCACCTGCAATGAAATGGCCTTGCGCGTCACCAATGACGCCTTGCAACTGCATGGCGGCTACGGTTTCACCGATGAATATCCGGTATCACGTCTGTATCGCGGTGCGCGCTATGGCTCGCTAGGCGGCGGGGCCACCGAAACACTCAAAGATTTAATCGCTAAGCGAATTCTTGATGGCATGGATCCCACTGAAGGGATTCTGTCCTTTAATAACTTTTGATACGAACACTCCCCTACGAAGAGAACACCAGATGATGTTACTTTTGAAGCAGCGCGGCGCTAAGCCGTACAAAGCCCATTTGCCGCGTCTTACCGCGATGAACAGAGCCTCTTTACCGAGTCTTCTGGCGACAATAGCACTACTGTCGCTTGCCTCGTTTACGCACGCGGCGCAAGCTCAGACGAGACAGGCCGCAGACCCGCAGGCGGCCATCAGTCAATACCCTAGCCGCACAATCAAAATGCTGGTCGGGTTTCCACCGGGCGGGCCCAACGATCAATTAGCACGTCTGTTGGGCCTACGCCTTGCAGACCAGCTCAAACAGACGATCGTCATCGAGAACAAAGCAGGCGCTAATGGCGAAATCGCCGCGACACAAACCGCAGCGGCAACGCCAGACGGCTACACGCTGTTATTCGGTTCAAGCGGTGCCTTGGCAGTCAGTCCAAGCCTGAACCCTAACTTACCGTACGATCCTCTCAAAGACCTCACGCCGATTTCAATGGTGGCGCTTAACCCCATGTTGCTGGTGACCTCACCCAAATCTGGTATCACCAGCGTGGCTGATCTGATTGCGCGTGCCAAGGCTCAACCGGGCAAACTCACCTTTGCCTCAGCGGGCACCGGTAGCCCGACCCATCTGGCTGGCGAACTGTTTCGCGATATCGCCGATATCAATTTGTTGCATGTGCCCTATAAGGGTGGCGGCCCTGCGATGAACGATGTCATGTCTGGCGAAATCGATATGTATTTTGCAGGGTTATCCACGGCCTTGCCCCTGGTAAATGCTGGCAGACTACACGCCCACGCCCTCACGACCAACAAGCGTTCAGACACCGTGCCCAAGCTGCCCACCATCAGTGAACTAGGTTTTCCGAGTTATTCGGCCATTATTTGGTACGGAGTATTGGCCCCCGCAGGTTTACCCGAACCACTGGTCACGCTTTTACGTAAGCACCTCGTGGCGATCATGAACATGCCCGATTTTCGCAAGCAATTGTCAGATTTAGGCGCTGAGGTTTACGATCAAAACCCCGCTGAGTTTAGATCCTTCATGAAAGAAGATTTAGACAAATGGGCAAAGGTGATTGCTGCGATGAAACTGACAAAGTAGCGAGCAAAAACACTGAAATACAACAAAATTCATTAAAAAACCCGCGATGTCCGCGCAGACATCAACAACAATATTGCTCCGGATGACAGCCTGTACACCATGTCCGATATACGCCCGCAGACCCAAAGCAAGCCCTGGCTGAAAGAAGATTTTTCTTTCTTTGAGACCATAACCCTGCGTTGGGCTGACAACGACGCGTATGGACACATCAATAACGCGCACTACTATTCATTTTTTGATACGGCGGTGGATGCGTTTTTAATGCACCATGCCTTACGTCAGTTGATCACAGGTCAATATCAAACCTTGGTGGTCGCCTCAGAATGCAGATACTTTAGCCAGGTCTCTGCACCAGGCATCATCCGCGTAGGCGTGCGCCCCGGGCGCTTAGGCCGCAGCTCAGCAACGTATGAAGTTGCAGTCTTCACAGACGACGTAAACGAAGCGGCCGCACAAGGTTTGTTTGTTCACGTTTGTGTCGATAAGCAAAGTCAGCGCCCAACCGAAACACCCGAAACTTTTCGTTCGGCGCTCCAGGCGCTTGTTGCGGGGCGATAGCTCAGTTCAAGCGTTCGCAGAGCCATTCAAATGACAAATAGCAGGCTAAATGGCGTACGCTAAAAAGATGGTCGCTTGGGAGTCGAGCTTTTTCAATACGTCCAATCATTTTTTTGGCTTGTGACAGCTCGCGCGATAACATTTCAGATACTATTTGACGTAGCAAAACTATCAACTGGCGCTTGTTCAGGCAAGTCTTACGGCCCTCACCGCGCTGCGGCAGGGCTCTCTATTTGATGCATCGATTACTTATGAAACTCAATTTCAAAAAAACTCTTCTTGCTGCCTCGATCGCGGGCACGCTTTTAGCTGGCCAAGCACTCGCCGCTGATCCACCTAACATTCTGATCATCTGGGGTGATGATATTGGCCAGTTCAATATCAGCGCCTACAACAACGGCATGATGGGCTATAAAACCCCTAACATCGATCGTATCGGCAAAGAGGGCGCGCTATTTACTGACTGGTATGGTCAACAAAGCAGCACTGCTGGTCGTGCCGCGTTTATCACCGGGCAGTCACCTATTCGCACAGGCCTCACCAAAGTCGGCCTGCCGGGCACGCCCGAGGGCATGAAAAAAGAAGATCCAACCTTAGCAACTCTGCTAAAAGCGAAAGGCTATAAAACCGGTCAGTTTGGCAAAAATCACCTCGGCGACCGTGACGATATGCTGCCAACAGCTCACGGCTTTGATGAGTTTTTTGGCAATCTATATCACCTCAATGCCGAAGAAGAACCCGAAAACCCTGATTACCCCAAAAATCCAGAGTTCAAAAAGAAGTTTGGTCCACGTGGCGTCATTCACAGTTTTGCTGGCGGCAAAATTACCGATACTGGCCCCCTGACGCGTAAGCGCATGGAAACCATCGACGATGAAGTCATGGTCAAAACGCTCGATTTTATGGATCGCGCCAAGCAAGAGAAAAAACCTTTCTTTATCTGGTGGAACTCAACCCGGATGCATATCTTTACGCATCTGAAAGTAGCGTCGCAAGGCAAAACCGGCTTGGGCGTCTATGCAGATGGCATGGTTGAACACGATGGGCACGTGGGGCAATTGCTTGCAAAACTTAAAGCGCTTGGCTTAGACGAAAACACCATCATCATGTATTCGACCGACAACGGTGCCGAGACTTTTACTTGGCCCGATGGCGGCACGACCATGTTCAGGGGTGAAAAAAATACCAACTGGGAAGGCGGCTACCGCGTACCCACCATGATCAAGTGGCCGGGCGTGATCAAACCTGGCACGGTCAACAACGACATCGCTGCCCACGAAGACATGCTCACCACCTTGGTAGCAGCAGCGGGCGATAAAACCGCCAAGGCAGATCTCAAGACGGGTCGCAAAGTCGGGGATATGACTTACAAGGTGCATCTTGATGGCTATGACTTGGGCCCAGCCCTCAAGGGTGAGGCGACTTGGCCACGTAAAGAGTTTATCTACTGGACAGACGACGGTAGTGTCGCCGCCTTGCGTTACGACAACTGGAAAGTCACCTTCTTGAAACAAGAAGCTGAAGGCTTGAAAGTGTGGCAGCAACCCTTCACCCAGCTGCGTGCCCCGACGCTCACCAACCTGCGTATGGATCCGTTTGAACGTGCCGAACAAGAGCATGCCATGGGCTATCAGCGCTGGTATCTAGATCGCATGTTTGCGATTGCACCGGCCGCAGCCTACGTGGGTCAGTGGCTACAAAGTTTTCGCGAGTTTCCGCCACGTCAAAAGCCAGGCAGCTTCAATCTTGATCGCGTAATGGAAATGGTGTCTAAGCCTGCGCAAAACTAAATCGCATTCGCCCTAACGCAAATGGCCCAGCTGTCGCAAAATACGCACGACATCTGGGCCAATGTGTTCATAAAAGCGATACAAGCCTGAGCACAAATAATTCAATCCCGCTTCGCCCTCACGTGTTTTGATCAGGCGATTTTTGGGGCACTCACCCCAGCACAGTTTTAAATAATCACACTCGCGACACTGATTGGGCAAGGTGTCGCGCTTATCCATTCCAAATTTTTCTTGTGTTACTGAAAAAGCTAAATCACCTAAGTGTGTTTGTGCAATGGTGCCAAGTTTGTACTCTGGGTATACGAAGTGATCGCACGAATACACCGTACCGTCATGCTCAAGAGCCAAGCCTTTGCCGCAAAACTCGGCCTGCGTGCACGTTTGCGCGGGCATCCCTGCGGCTTGCGCCACAGCCGTTTCAAACAGATTTACATGAACACGACCGTAGTCAGTCGCCAACCACTCATCCCAAACGCCTGATAAAAAACTACCATAGTCATCAGGGTCAACCGACCAGTCGGTGACGATCGACAAGGGATGGCCCGGCTTTGCGCGCGCGCTATCTTGTAGAGGTGCGGCAGAGAAATCCATTTTTGCTGGCGCTGCTTGCTTGAATGCGCGCGGCTCAACAGCGGGATTAAATTGCACACGCCAAGTACCCACTTCGTCAGCTAAAAACCGATACACCTCTTTGGGATGTAACGCGTTGCGACGATTGACTACGCATAACGCTGCAAAGGATACGTCAGCATCTACGAGGCGCTTTGCCGCACTCATCACAAAATCAAAGGTCGGCTTGCCATTGTTTGTTTTGCGATAAGCGTCATGCAACTCACGCGGGCCATCAATCGACAGGCCCACATGAAAATGATTGTCTTTTAAAAACCGTACCCACTCAGCATCCAGCGCGATGCCATTGGTTTGCAAATCGTTTTCTATTTTTTGATTGGGCTTTGCATACTTCGTTTGCAAAGAAACCACTTGTTGATAAAACGGCAAGCCCAGCAAGGTGGGTTCGCCGCCTTGCCATGAAAACACAACTTGCTCGCCGGTTTGGCTTTCAATGTATTGCCGAATGTATTGCTCAAGCGTCGCAGCATCCATACGCGCATGCTTGGGTTGCTCGAGCAATTCGGTTTTATGCAAATAAAAGCAGTAATCGCAATCGATGTTGCACTCGGCACCCGAGGGCTTGGCCATCGTGTGATACCGATAGTGCCTGCCTGCAGGCAGCGCCGGCAACTTAAGCGCGGGCGCTGTCACTGCAAACCATACGAGTTAGCACAGTGAAGGTGCGGATAGATGTTCACGAGGCCCACGCTCACTTATTAATTTTAGTGATTTTGTTGCCTTGGATACCGATGCCTGCCATCAAGCCTTTTTGATTAAATATAAATGCGTAAATATCGTCTTGTATCGTGGTGGTGGTGTGCGAAACGCCTTTACCCTGATCGATAATGACAATGCTCGGCCCCACACCCACCTCAAATCCTTGCGTCACATCAAGTGCATTCAAGGCGCTCTCTTTCATAAAGAACATGGCATAGCCGTACTCTTGCACACCCGCCTGAAACCCCCACGAGGCACCACCCGTGTTGTAGTAGGCAGCAGGCTTACCACCGCGCCACAACACGCCCTCGCCAAACTGCCCGCCCACGATTAAGCCGGCTTTCTTTACATCCGGAAACACAAGTACTGCGACTGCGCGCTGGCTGAGATCACGTGCAACGGGATCTTGCGCGATCAGTGACTTCAGGGCAGCCTGAGAACTGCGCTCAAGCGAGGCCCTGTCTTCGGCGTGTACTGCCGCAGAAAACCCAGCCACAGCGCTGAGCAACACAAACAAACGACAGACTTTACGCAACAACATGAAAACTCCTGGGTAAAAGATACAGAGTGACGATCACTTCTTTTCAAGCCCCGAGATGTCGACCATCTCACCCCAAAGCTTGTAATTTTTAGCCACAAACTGACTAAACGCAGCAGGTGTCTCGCTGACCACAACCTCGGTGCCCAAGCCTACAAGCTTGCGATTAGTTTCTGGGTCGGCCAACGCACGATTTAAAGCGCCGTGTAGTTTATCAATGATTGGCTTGGGCGTACCTTTAACCGCGAACATACCGATCCAGGCACCTAGATTGAACTCGCCCAGCCCTTTCTCTTCGATTGTGGGCACCTTGGGATCCATCGTCGTGCGCTTGGTCGTGCTGACTGCCAACGCATTGAGCCGCCCCGACACCACATGCGGATACACCGTCACCATCGTGTCAAACGTAGCGTCAACGTTGCCACCGATCACGTCGGCCTGCGATTGGGCACTACCTTGATAAGGTACGTGCACCATCTTGACCCCGGCTTTGTTCAACATCATCAACATGACGAGATGGCTCGTTGTGCCATTTCCAATCGAGGCATAGGTCAGCGCATCCGGCTTTGCCTTGGCATAGGCGATATATTTTTCAAACGTATCGAGCCCTTTGGTTTTGTTGCTGACTAGCAAAAAAGGCAACCACGACGTTTGGCCAATTGGCGCAAAATCCGTCAAGGGGGAGTAAGGTAAGTTTTTCATCAGATGCGCTGCGGTGCCCATGGGCGCGGTCGCGCTCAATAGCAAGGTGTAGCCATCGGGTTGCGACTTGGCGACCTCAGCAGGGGCTAAGGTGCCACCTACGCCCGGCTTATTTTTGATGATGATGGGCTGACCAAGATCTTTGCTCATCTTGTCGGCCAAAATTCGACCGACCGAGTCGGTTGAGGTGCCCGGAGGAAACCCAATCCAGATCGAAATCGGTTTGTCAGGGTAGGTGCCCTGAGCATGCGTCAGGGTCGAAAACGACAGTGACAAGAGACAGGCGCTGGTCAACGCAATAGATCGAAGCAGTTTCATAGGTTGGATCTCCGCGGGTTCATCGTCTGTGTTTGGGTAAAGTCTAACGCGAAACCGCCTGTTTCACGCTAAAAATTGCCGTCTCGGTCGACAGGGGGCGCGCCAGACAGGTAAGATTCACACAAATAAGATTATTCACCAGAATTTTTAGGGATTGTCCGACATGCCATCCTTTGCCACCCGCGAGCACGCGCTTGCAAACCGCCACTACAACAAACTGCCAAATGGCACGATTACGCACGTGTCTTCCTGTATCGGCGTGAACTCGGTTGAACGTAAAGCCACCGGCTTACCGCCGCGCTCGGCCGAGGCGTTTCCACCCCCTCTTGAGCCGATCGCTTTTTTGGTCGAGCAAGCGGCAAATATGTCGATCCCTGGGCATTACCATCAAGCGGATCAGTTTCAG
>CANKOW010000119.1 GCA_947484295.1 Alcaligenaceae bacterium
GAGGATCCAGTCGAATACTTGATCCCAAACGCTCTTCAAAATACGGTGTGCAGAAGTTTTTCTGAACAAGATGAATACGCCTTCGATAGCAAGCTCAAAGCAATTAAGCGCTCGGCGATGAATGATTTGCTGATTGGTGAAATTAGGGATCAGACAACTGGTCGCGCGTTTATGGACTTGGCTGCCTGCGGCGTCAACCTTTACACGACCGTGCATGCGGGGTCGGCGTTGTTGATACCTGAGCGGTTAGCGTCAAGCTTTATTGGCGTGGCGCGAGATTTGTTAGCGACACCGGGCATTCTCAAACTCTTGGTGTTTCAGGCCTTAATGCTTAAGCTGTGCCCCAAGTGCGCGCTGACAACCGATCAGGCCTTGCATCAGCCACAGTGGCGTTGCGCATTAAGTCAGACACGGAGCCAGGCATGGTTAGAGCGTTGGGTCAAGGGCATTGAGACAAGCGTGGGGGTATCGCGCCACCGTCTCAGATTTCGAAACGAGCAGGCGTGCTCAGCGTGTGATCATTCAATCTCGAGCTTGCGCGGGACAGTAGGTCGCACGGTTGTGGCCGAAATGATTGACCCAGTGCGCGAACCAGCGTTTCTTGAAGGCCTTAAAAATAAAGACGGGGTTGGTCTCTATCATTGGTTTGCGAAAAGAACGCAGCGGGCACTTGAAATGGCTGAACCGCAACGCCAATCCGCTCAGCAAGTGGCTGTGTATAAGATGGCGCAAGGCCTTTTGGATCCTCGCGATGTACAGGCGCGCTTTGGTGATTTTGAAGCACCGGCCTCAAAGCGAGACCAGCATGTCTAAGGTGCTGTCCTTAATCAAAAGATATCGCCAAACGACGGACTTGCCCGACTGGCGCGTGCATTTGGCTGCAAAACAATTTCGCGCGCAACGCGCTGACTACTATGACTACCTTGCCGAGATGATTGCAATGACCTCAGGCGCTAAAACACTTCTGAGCATCTTTGAAGATGATGCGAGGCGGTATCAGGGGCTTGGCGCGCGAGGCGTGCTGTCGCGCCATTGGACCAAACAGTTTCCTAAAAGTGGCGGCGATCTCTTCACGACCTGGTTTGGGTCGCTTCCCACAGAAGATCTGGTGGCTGTACAGGCGGCTCAATATGCGGGCTCTGGTGCCTTAACGCAGACGCTACGACAGTTAGCGGCGGTTGTACGCACGACGGACGCAGCGAGTCAGGCTTTCATCCAAACGGTATGGGTCGGCTTAGTGGGCGTAGTGGTGGCAGTGAGCGCGGTATTTTCGATTCCCGTCTTGACGGCGGATCATCTTCAACGGGTTTTTTCTGAAGTGCCACCCGAGCACTATGGGCCTTGGTCTCGTGCACTATTCTCGGCGTCTGACTGGTTAAAAATCTTGTGGCCACTTTTACTATGTTTGACCATAGGGGCGCTCACAACGCTTGTTTGGTCGCTGCGCCGCTGGCACGGTACTGCTCGCGATTGCGTCGATCGGTGGGGGGTATGGCGACTGTACCGCGTGGTGCAAGCGGTTCGATTTTTATCCTTATTAGCGGTGCTGCTCAAGCCTCGTGGTAACACCAGCGCACGATTACGCGAAGCGCTGTTGATTCAGCAACGTGGCGCTTGGCCTTGGTTAAACCGTCATCTCGAAAAAATGTTGCGCCTAATTGATACCGGCGCTTTGGCCGTCGAGGCATTGAACACCGGCTTGATTGATCGTGAAACGTGGTGGTACTTCACCGACATGGTGCATACGCTTGGTCTTGACGAGGGACTGCAGCGCACCAAGCATCGGATGGCCGTACACACCGTGTTGCGTTTGCAAAGGCAAGCGACAACCGCGCGTTGGTTGCTGCTGCTCTCGGCCGTGGCGGTGGTATTCCTAATCGCGTTTTGGCACTTTCGTGTATTTGACGAATTGAGACAGTCATTGAGTTTGTATTACGCACGTTAAGGCGTATTTTTGACTTGACTTGAATCAGGCTCTTTTGTGAGCTCTGACCTGACCTCAATAACCGAAATCGTAGATTGTTTGATTCCGATTTGACGCCGTTCAACGAAACCATATTTTTCTTGTTGATTTCTATTTTGATTTGGAGTTTCTGCGATGACTAAGTTTTTTTCGGTTGCTGTTGACGAATTAATCGGTAGCTTGCTGCGATTCTCTTTTGACTCACCCCGGCAACGCAGGCAAGGATGGGTGGCGCAGCGAGGCTTTTCATTGATTGAGATTTCGATTGTGACCACGTTGATGATGTTGATTGCCATTATCGGGATTCCAGCGATTCAAGGTTACGTCATTGAAAATAAAGTCCCCCGCGTCGCTGAAGAAATGCAGCGTTTTGTTGCTCGGATGAAGGCCAACACCAACGGCTTTGGGGCAACGCCTTATTTAGGGATTGATAGCGGCGCGTTAGCCAACGCGTTACGTACGTCGAGCGTGGTGTCGGTGGCGGGTTTCGGAGCCCAGGCAAGCGTTGCGCACGGCTTGGGTGGCACCGGGCACTCTGGGCGAGGGGTCATTTCTGTTGAGCCGCAGGCCGTCCCGGGCGCCTCGAGTGGTTCGGCCTTTTCGTTGACGCTAAACGACGTCAATCAGGCCGCTTGCCCAGCGTTAGCCTCAATTTTGCAGCGCTTGGCAGAGGTCGTGACGATTGCAGGCGCGAGTGGGCCCATTATGGTGAAGAACGCGCTGACCGAGCCCAATATGCCCTACAACCCAATGCTGGCCGACGCGCAGTGCGTCAGCGGCGATCGAAACACGTTTGTCTTTACCATTCGCTAATCATGCACCTCATTAAACGTGCAGGGGGTTTTGCTTTGCTCGAGCTGATCATCGCGATGGCTCTGGCGTCATTGTTGGCGCTTTGGGGTGGGTCATTCTGGATGCAACAAGCTGAGGATGCGGCGGCCCAGTCGAGCGGAGTGTGGTTGTTGACGTTAAAAAAAGCGGTCGACCAAATGCTTGTTCGTCAGGCTGATGTGCTGGTCGGTATTTTGCAGGCCGAGCCAAGTGGGACGGGCTACCGCGACATCTGGCGCCCGACGATTGCAGAGCTGATTGCGGCCGGGCATCTGTCAAAAGGCTTTCCTGGCAAACCCGCCCTCGGGTACCAGGCCTCGGTGCGGGTCTTTACCCCTGAGGGCGCCTGCCTGACGCGTGGATGCAAAATTGAAGCGCTAGTCTGGGCGCAGCCCGTTGCAGGGCAGCTGCGTCAGGCTAATGACACTAATCGGCTCGGCAAACTACTCAACGCGCTTGAGGGGCAGGGCGCGTCGGTTCATCCATTTCTGCCGCAACGTATCAAGGGCCCGACCGTCGATCGACCCAATCCGCCAAGCGCTGAGCTTGTGGCTTTGCCTGTCGGCACGATTGCGGCCCTGAGCTTTTACGACTCGACTCAGTACGCCCATTTCGTTCGGCAATACGATTTGCGCGATACGGTGTTGAAGGGAAAGCTTGAGGTGGCCCAAGGAATCACCACGCCGGCAGATGTGGTGGCGGGTGCTGCTGTGCGCGCCCAGACTCGGGTCTCGGCCGGCGAGTATCTGCAGGTCGGCGCCTTGGCTGCGGAAGGCGCTACGTGTGAAGCACAAGGGTTGATTGGTCGAGGGGCGGATGGCAACCTCTTGAGCTGCCATCAAGGGCGCTGGCAGCTTTCTGGGGCAAGTTTTGGCGGTATATTTTTGACGCATAGCTGGCGCTCATGTCAAGGCGATCAGCATTTGGCAGAGATTTTGTTCTGGAATATGGATAACGTGAAAATGGCGAATCCCAAAACGGGTCAATGTAATTGCCCTGCGGGTTTTTCTCCTATGCTTCTAGCTGCCTGGCGTTTCCAAGAACATGAATCTGGTGAATATCGCAGCTTTATGTGCCTGCGTTAGCGCGGCGGGCGGGTTCGACCAGAGCCTTTATACTAGAGGCTTAATATGAGGGTTACACCGCCCAGGCGGTGTGATGGTCTGCTTACCCATTTCAGTGCTGCGCGATGAAAACGTCCGAAATCCGTCAAAAATTTTTACAATATTTTCAGTCCCAGGGGCACACCGCGGTTCCCTCTTCTTCGCTCGTGCCCGGCAATGACCCAACCTTGCTGTTTACCAATTCGGGGATGGTGCAATTTAAAGACGTCTTCACCGGAAAAGATTCGCGCCCCTACAAGCGGGCAACCTCGTCGCAGCGCAGCGTACGCGCCGGTGGTAAACATAACGACCTTGAAAATGTTGGCTATACCGCCCGCCATCACACTTTTTTTGAGATGCTGGGCAACTTTAGTTTCGGCGATTATTTCAAACACGATGCCATTAAATTCGCTTGGGCCATGCTGACTGAGGTGTACGCTTTGCCCAAAGAAAAACTTTGGGTCACCGTTTATCAAGAGGATGACGAGGCATACGGCATCTGGCACAACGAAATCGGAGTCCCAGCTGAGCGCATCGTGCGTATTGGTGATAACAAAGGTGCGCGTTACGCGTCAGATAATTTTTGGCAGATGGCAGAAACGGGGCCTTGCGGCCCCTGCACCGAGATTTTTTACGATCACGGCGCTGACGTTTGGGGTGGCCCACCAGGCTCACCCGACGAAAACGGTGACCGCTATATCGAGATCTGGAACCTTGTATTTATGCAGTTTGAGCGCGACGCGTCGGGTACGCTGACGCCGTTGCCTAAGCCCTGTGTCGATACCGGGATGGGGCTTGAGCGCTTGGCTGCAGTGTTGCAGCACGTGCACTCAAACTACGAGATTGATTTGTTTGTCGCCTTGATCGCTGCCGCGTCGCGTGAAACGGGTTGCAAAGAGTTAGCGCATAACTCACTTAAGGTGATTGCTGATCACATTCGCGCCTGCAGCTTTTTGATCGTCGATGGTGTGATCCCCAGTAACGAAGGGCGGGGTTATGTGTTGCGGCGCATCGTACGCCGTGCTTTGCGTCATGGCTATAAGCTGGGTCAAACCAAACCATTCTTCTACTTGATCGTCAAAGATCTCGTCAACGAGATGGGGCAGGCCTACCCAGAGTTAGCAAAAGCTGCAAGTCGGGTTGAACAAGTGCTGCGCCAAGAAGAAGAACGGTTCGGCGAGACCCTTGATCATGGCATGAAAATTCTTGACGTCGCGCTAGCGGCCTTGCCCGCGGCTAAACCAGGTAGCCAAACCTTGCCAACGCTCGATGGCAATACCGTGTTCACGCTTTACGATACCTATGGGTTTCCGTTTGACCTGACAGCAGATATTTGTCGCGAACGTAATGTCGAGGTCGATGAAGCCGGGTTTGACACCGCCATGGATCGTCAACGCGATCAAGCGCGTGCCGCGGGTAAATTTAAAATGGCAGAGGGCCTGGTGTACCAGGGGGCTTTAACGCAGTTTGAAGGCTATGAACACCTGCAAACTGAAGCAAAGGTTTTGGCGCTGTATGTGGGTGGCGCGGCCGTAGATCAAATTTCAGCGGGCCAAGACGCGATTGTGGTGCTTGATACGACGCCGTTTTACGCTGAGTCGGGTGGGCAAGTGGGTGATACGGGTAAGTTGCTCGGCGCTCAAGGTGCCGTCTCGTTTGCCGTTCTCGATACACAAAAAATTCAACCCAACGTCTTTGGCCATCACGGCAAACTCAGCGCTGGCACACTCAAGCTTGGGCAGGTCGTCAGTGCTCAAGTTGATACCGAATATCGTGCCCGCACCTTGCGTAATCATTCGGCCACGCACCTTATGCATAAAGCCTTGCGCGAAGTCTTGGGCAGTCACGTACAGCAGCGCGGTTCGTTGGTAGATGCAGACAAAACTCGCTTTGACTTTGCTCATGATGCGCCGATCTCAGATGCCGATATCACCAAAGTCGAAGCGCTAGTCAACGCCGAGGTCTTGGCAAACAATGCCGCGCTCTCGCAAGTAATGTCTTATGACGACGCAGTGAGGGGCGGCGCAATGGCCTTGTTTGGCGAAAAATACGGTGACACCGTGCGCGTGCTGGATATTGGGTTTTCACGCGAATTATGCGGTGGTACTCACGTGGCCCGCACCGGTGACATCGGCTTGTTTAAAGTTGTTTCTGAAGGTGGCGTGGCTGCGGGCGTGCGACGCATTGAAGCCGTGACGGGTGGCAATGCTTTGGCTTGGGTACAAAACCTGAGTGCAACCGCTCAGCGCGCTGCCGCGGCACTCAAAACCCAGCCAGCCGAGTTGCCCGAACGTATTGCAATGCTCCAAGAGCAACTCAAAGGCGTTGAAAAAGAGCTCGAGCAAGCGCGTGCCAAGCTGGCCTCAAGCGCGGGTAATGCCTTGACGGATCAGGCGCTCACACTTGCCGCAGGGTTCAAGCTGTTGGTCACCGAAGTACAGGGCGTTGATCCCAAAGATTTACGCTCAATGGTAGATCAACTCAAAGATCGTCTTAAATCTGCAGTGGTGTTATTGGCCGCGCGCTCAGCCGACGGCAAAATTAGTTTGGTGGGCGGCGTGACCGCTGATTTATCGGGCAAGATCAAGGCCGGTGATTTGGTGGGTTTCGTGGCGACGCAGGTGGGCGGCAAAGGTGGCGGGCGCCCTGACATGGCAATGGGCGGCGGCACCGATTTGGCCGCACTCTCGGGCGCTTTGGCTAGCGTGAAAGCGTGGGCCGAGTCGCATGCTTAACGTGATGCCCACGACTGTACTGCAGGTCGTCCACTATTCTAAGGCTAAGCCTGGTCGGATAATGACAGACTGGTCGCTCGTTATAGGCTAAGCATGTGCAATTCACGACAGCTGAGCCAAGAATTCAAGGTGCACCATGAACGACTCTTCTCCAAGTAATATTCCCGAGTTTCAGCACACCGTTGATGCGGTGGGGCTGGCTTGTCCGTTGCCGATTTTGCGGGCAAAAAAAGCGCTGGCCACGATTGCAGCAGGTGAGGTCTTGCGTGTCATCACCACTGATCGCGGTGCAGTGCGTGATTTTCAAGCTTTTTGCCGGCAAACCGGCAACGAGCTGCTGGCGCAAGTCGATGGTGTTGAGCAGGTGACCCATTATCTTAAGCGGCGCCTGAAGCCGGTGGCTACAACCTCCTAGCCTTTTTGGTCAAAGCCGTAGTCAACAACCCCCCTCGTTATTTGGCAAAAGCCGCAAGCCATCACTCCTCTGGTCATTTGGCAGAGGGCGGCGGCAGCAGATTTCTAGTTTTTTGAGAAAAGGGTGCTATACTGCTAGACTTTCCTGAACATTTTCAAGGTATTACATATGGTCGTGATACGTCTGGCCCGTGGCGGCTCCAAGAAGCGTCCTTTTTACAACCTCGTAGCGACTGATTCTCGTGATCGCCGCGATGGTCGTTTTATTGAGCGCGTTGGTTTTTATAACCCCGTTGCGAATGCAAACGAAGAGCGTCTGCGTATTGCGCTTGACCGTGTCAGTCACTGGACTGGTGTAGGTGCTCAGTTGTCTCCAGCGGTTGCCCGCTTGGTTAAAGACTTCTCTGCTAAAGTCGCGACAGCGGCTTAATTGATGGCTGTTGATGGCGCCGCAACAGCGCCAGATGATCTGATCGAACTGGGTCGGATCATATCAGCCTATGGTGTACGCGGGTGGGTCAAGATCCAACCGCATTCTGTTCAAGGTACTGTACTTCGCGCCGCACCCGTGTGGTGGTTAGTTGCACCTGTTGCTCCTCTGGCCAAGCCTGGCGCACCCGTTCCTCACAAGGTTAAGCAGGCGCGGCCTCAAGGCTCAACGGTCGTTGCTGACCTTGAAGGCGTTGGCATGCGAGATTTGGCCGAAAACCTGCGCGGTTACACCGTCTTGGTATCACGACAACACTTTCCTAAAGCGCAAACAGACGAATACTACTGGGTTGATCTGGTGGGCTGTCAGGTGTTTGGCGCAGAGGGCTTGTTGGGTGTCGTGCACGAGGTCGTTGATAACGGCGCCCACGCGCTTCTCAAAGTACACCTCCAGCAAGCACAAGACGCCGCAGAACCGCTTGCCTTGCTCGACGCAAAAGGCACACCGCAAGAAATACTCGTGCCTTTTGTGGCCGCTCACGTGCAGCATGTTGATATCACCGGGCGTCGAATCGATACCGATTGGCCCGTAGACTTTTAGAATCGCTGCGATGCGAATCGACCTCGTCACTTTGTTTCCTGAAATGTTTAGCGTGGTCCGCGACCTTGGCGTGACGGGCCGCGCGCACGGTAGTCAACTCTGGTCTTTGCATACCCATAGCCCGCGTGATTACACCGAAGATGTGCATCGCACGGTAGACGACCGCCCCTACGGTGGTGGTCCCGGCATGGTCATGATGGCCGAGCCTTTAACCCGCGCGCTGTCAGCGATTCGTCAACAGCGAGATACGCAAGAGCCAGCCACGCGCGAGCCAGCCATACAAGAACAAGCTACGCAAGAACAAGACACACGAGAGCCAGTCACACAAGAACAAGCTACGCAAGATCAAGACACACGAGAACAAGCCCCCGTTGTGTTGCTTTCGCCAATTGGCAAGCCGTTTGATCAAGCGCAGGCCAAGCGTCTGGCACAGTCAGCAGGCGCGATTTTTATCTGTGGTCGCTATGAAGGCGTTGATCAACGGTTTATTGATCAGCACGTAGACGAGCAGTGGTCGCTTGGTGATTTTGTCTTGTCGGGCGGCGAGATCGCTGCCCTGGCGATGATCGATGCTGCGGTCCGGTTGTTACCTGGCGCCTTAAATCATGATCAATCTTCAGCGCAAGACTCGTTTCAAGAGTCGTTGTCAGGCTTGCTAGACAGCCCGCACTACACCCGCCCCGAAAACTTAAACGGCCAAACCGTGCCAGCAGTGCTGCTGTCGGGCAACCATGCACACATCGCACGCTGGCGGCGCGAGCAATCATTAGCCATTACGTTTACTAAGCGGCCAGACCTAATCGAACAGGCGCGCGCTCGTGGCTTATTAACCAAGGCCGACGAGCGGTATTTGCTGACCTTGGTCGCGCCTTAGGCGCTTCCCAACTTGTCGCGTTGCGCCTGCACCTGCTTTAGCGTGTCGCCAAATTGCTCAACTCGTAACTTTTCTTGTTCGACCACCGCAGCAGGTGCGCGCGCAACGAACGACTCGTTGGTCAGCTTGGCTTGAGCTTTAGCGATTTCGCCTGCCAGACGGGCGATCTCTTTGTCTAAACGCACGCGTTCGGCGGCGATATCGATCTCGACCTTCAGCATCAGGTGGGTATCACCCACCATTTGCACAGGCGAGCCGTCATCGGGCAGCTCATTCACAACCTCAACCCCTGATAGCTTGGCCAAAGCCGCAAGATAACCAGCGTGCTCGGTGAGCATCGCTTGAGGGCCTTTTGCAATCAGTGGCACGCGCGCCGCGGGCGACAGACTCATCTCACTGCGCAAGGCCCTGACTGCTTCAATCTGACCTTTCAATAAGGCGACCCGCGCAGTAGCCGTAGAATCGACCGCTTCGAGGTTTGGTTGTGGAAAAGGCTGAATCGAAATGCTGGTGATATCGGTTGCGACGCGCTTGCCCGCCACCAGCGACACCTTTTGCCACAGCTCTTCGGTGATGAACGGCATGACGGGGTGCAACAGACGCAACACAGCTTCAAGCACTCGAATCAAGGTGCGGCGCGTGGTGCGTTGTTGCTCGGGCGTACCGGATTGAATTTGAACCTTTGCAAGCTCAAGATACCAGTCGCAGTACTCGTCCCACACGAAGTGGTACAGAGCATTTGAAATATTATCAAAGCGATAATCGGCAAACCCTTTGGCCACGTCTTGTTCAAGCAATTGCAACTCGCTGATGATCCAACGATCGACAAAACTCTGCGCCGAGGTATCTGCCGCGTCCGCAATCTCTTGGCCCTCGGTGTTCATCAAAACAAAGCGAGTCGCGTTCCAGAGCTTGTTGCAAAAATTTCGATAGCCTTCGCAGCGTTTCAGATCAAAATTGATATTGCGCCCAAGGCTGGCATAGGCGGCCATGGTAAAGCGCAGCGCATCGGTGCCAAAGGCAGGGATCCCATCCGGAAACTGTTTGCGCGTGGTTTTTTCAATGGCGCCCGCTTGCTTGGGGTTCATCAAGCCATAGGTGCGTTTGCCGACCAAGGTTTCAAGGTCGACGCCGTCAATCAAATCCACAGGGTCAAGCGTGTTGCCCTTGGATTTGCTCATTTTCTGGCCTTCGGCGTCGCGAATCAAGCCATGTACGTACACATGTTTGAAAGGCACCTGGCCCGTCAGGTGCGTGGTCATCATGACCATGCGTGCGACCCA
>CANKOW010000120.1 GCA_947484295.1 Alcaligenaceae bacterium
CGTGTCATCGGCACCAGCTTTTGGCAGCGCGGCGATCGTGGCTTGATTGACGGTGTGTTGGTCAATGGTTCAGCAAAATTAGTGGGTGCGTTGGCAGCCGTGACCCGTCGTTTTCAGACGGGCTACATCTATCACTACGCCTTTGCGATGATCATCGGCCTGCTGGTCGCGATCACCTACGTTATCTTTGGCACTAAATAATGACAAGCGAGATGGCTTCTTTTACGACTCCGTGGCTGACGTTTGCGATTTTTGTTCCGATCGTCTGCGGCTTGTTGATTTTGGCGGTAGGCAGTGACGAGCGACCAGCCCTGACGCGCAATCTTGCGCTGATCGGTGCGCTGCTAAGTTTCTTTGTCACGATCCCTCTTTACACAGGTTTTGACAGTTCAACGGCTGCGATGCAGTTTGTTGAAAAATCAACCTGGATCCCAGCCTTTGCGGTGATGTATCACTTGGGTGTCGATGGGATCTCGTTGTGGTTTGTGCTGCTGACGGCCTTTATTACCATCATCGTTATATTGGCCGGCTGGGAAGTCATCACTTCACGCATCGCGCAATACATGGCGGCCTTCTTGATTTTGTCAGGCCTGATGATCGGCGTGTTTGTCGCGATGGACGGCCTGTTGTTCTATATCTTTTTTGAAGCGACGCTGATCCCGATGTACATCATCGTCGGTGTATGGGGCGGCCCAAATCGCGTATATGCAGCGTTCAAGTTCTTCTTGTACACGCTGATGGGTTCATTGCTGACGCTGGTTGCCTTTTTGTATCTTTGGAACGAAGCCGGTGGTTCGTTTGATATTCAAACCTGGCACGAGTTACCACTGGCCTACACACCACAGGTCTTTATCTTTTTTGCCTTCTTAGCCGCCTTTGCTGTCAAGGTGCCGATGTGGCCGGTGCATACCTGGTTACCCGACGCTCACGTCGAGGCGCCTACGGGCGGCTCAGTCGTGCTGGCGGCCATCATGCTGAAGCTCGGCGCCTATGGATTTTTAAGATTGTCGCTACCGATTGTGCCCGATGCCTCTGCGGGCATGTCAGACATCATCATTGCCTTGTCGTTGATTGCCGTGATCTACATTGGTATGGTTGCGATTGTGCAAGACGACATGAAAAAGCTTGTAGCGTATTCGTCAGTTGCGCATATGGGTTTTGTGACCTTAGGGCTCTTTCTCTTCAATACAGCAGGCGTTGAGGGTGCGATTGTGCAGATGGTGTCGCACGGTTTTGTTTCGGCAGCGATGTTCTTGTGTATTGGTGTGTTGTACGACCGCATGCACAGCCGTCAGATCTCGGATTACGGTGGCGTGATCAACACGATGCCACGTTTTGTAACCTTCTTTGTATTTTTCTCGATGGCCAATGCCGGTTTGCCAGCCACCAGCGGTTTTGTGGGCGAGTTTATGGTGATCTTGGGCGCTGTCCAATACAACTTCTGGATTGGTCTGTTAGCCGCGACGGCCTTGATCTTAGGGGCTTCGTATTCGCTGTGGATGGTTAAGCGCGTTGCCTTTGGTGATATTGCCAATGACCACGTGCGCGAACTGCAAGATTTGTCGAGTCGTGAGTTCTTGATTCTTGGGATCATGGCGCTGGCCGTGCTCTATATGGGTGTCCATCCCAAGCCCTTTACTGATGTGATGCACACCTCAGTCGAGGCCCTGTTACAACACGTATCCAATTCAAAACTGTAAGCCCGCCATGATGCAATCTCAATTCGATTTCGGCCTGGCCGCACCAGAAATTATTCTGACCGTGATGGGCATGGTGATTCTGATCCTTGATGCGCTGAGCAGTGGTGCACGCCGCACGCTAGCCTATGGTCTGTCGTTAGTGACCCTAGCTGTTTTGGCCCTAGTGTCTTTCTGGCAATGGAACATGGGTTTAGTGGGAGAGACCTTCTTCGGCATGTACATCGCCGATCCGCTTGCGCATTTGCTAAAAATGGCCTCGTATCTTGCGGTGGCACTGACACTGATCTATGGTCGTGAATACGTGCAGTCGCGCGATATGTTGCGTGGCGGCGAGTTCTATGTATTGGTGCTCTTTGCCTTGCTTGGGCAAATGGTGATGATTTCGGCTGGTAACTTCTTGACCATTTATCTTGGGCTTGAGTTGATGTCGTTGGCGCTTTATGCACTGGTGGCGATTCGTCGTGATCATGCGCAGTCAACCGAAGCTGCCATGAAATATTTTGTTCTGGGTGCCTTGGCCTCGGGCTTTATGTTGTACGGCATGTCGATGTTGTACGGTGCGACCGGTAATCTTGATCTACGGAACATTGCCGATGCCGTGAACTCGGGTCAGATTGATTATTTGCCTCTGACGTTTGGCGTGGTCTTTTTGGTTGCTGGCTTGGCCTTTAAGCTTGGCGCAGTGCCGTTTCATATGTGGGTGCCTGATGTGTATCAGGGTTCGCCAACGGCTGTAACGTTGGTGTTGGCTGCAGCGCCTAAGCTAGCAGCGTTTGCGATTACCTTGCGTATTTTGGTTGTGGGCTTAGGCGATTTGACCGCCGACTGGCAGCCAATGTTGTTGATTTTGGCGTTTTTATCGCTGGCGATTGGTAACCTGACTGCCATCATGCAGACCAACTTTAAGCGCATGTTGGCCTACTCAACGATTTCGCATATGGGTTTTATCTTGTTGGGCTTGGCTTCAGGTTCGCTCGATGGTGATAAGCAGTTTGATACCGAGTCATATGGCTCGGCCTTGTTTTACATGCTGACCTACGTCTTGACGACGCTTGCCTCGTTTGGTTTGATTATGTTGATGACCCGCGAAGGTCACGAGTGCGAAGAAATCAGCGACTTAAAGGGGTTGAACCGCCGCAGCCCCTGGATGGCGGCCTTGCTCTTAATTCTGATGTGTTCGCTGGCAGGCCTGCCGCCTTTGGTTGGCTTTGACGCTAAGCTTTTAATCTTGCAGACCTTGTTGAAATCAGATCGTCTTTGGATGGCCGTTGTAGCGGTGTTGTTCTCGCTGATTGGCGCCTTTTATTACTTGCGCGTCATTAAAGTCATGTACTTTGACGAGCCCGAAGCAGCAGCCCCCACCCTGACAACTGTCTACTGGGTGCCGCGCAACCTAATCATCATCAACGGCTTGGCAGTTTTGGTCATTGGCGTGATGCCCAATGGTTTGTTGGTACTGTGCTTGCAGGCCATGCGTGCGACCTTGGCGCTTTAAGCGGCAAGGAGCCTAGCGATGGGTGCAATCAATCAAACCGCAGCGGTCTGGCTCTTGATTTTGCTGGCTTTCGTGGCCGCAAACTTGCCGTTTATCAATAATCGAGTGTTTGCCGTATGGCAGCCGAAAAGCCTGATAAGTTCTAAAGCTTTTTGGTTGCGTGCGCTTGAGCTATTTGCGTTGTACTTGCTAATCGGGGCGCTCGGTATCGCTTTTGAACGCTGGATCGGTAACGTATTTGCCCAGCGCTGGGAGTTTTATGCCATCACATTTAGTTTGTTTGTGGTGATGGCGTTTCCGGGCTTTGTGTATAGATATTTGCTGCGTCGCGCTTAGTTTTCAAACCAGTTCAGCACACCATCCAGTCCCGCAAAATTCAACGCGTAATTTGTCTGCGCACGCACCACGGGTTTGGCGCGATACGCCACTGAATAGCCGGCTAAGCCCAGCATCTTCAGGTCATTGGCGCCATCCCCAATTGCAATAATCTGATTTGCTTGCGCACCGAGGGCTTGGGCAAAGGCCGTCAAGGTATCGGCTTTGACTTGCGCATCCAGAATCCGTCCGGTAACTTTGCCCGTGAGCAGGCCGTGTTCTTGGTCGAGCACGTTAGCGTGCGCGGCATCAAGATTTAAGCGTGCTTTGAGCTTTTCAGTAAAAAAGGTAAAGCCCCCTGATACCAATAACACTTTGATCCCAGCCTGTTGCGCTGTGCTGATCAGTTGCTCTGCACCTGGATTAAAACGCAACTTTTGGTCGTACACCTGCTGCAGGACCTCAACCGACAAGCCTTTTAAAAAGGCAACACGGCGCGTGAGGCTGTCAGAAAAATCCTTAATCTCGCCACGCATCGCTGCTTCGGTGATTGAGGCGACTTGCTCTTTGACCCCACCAAAGGCAGCGATCTCATCGATGCACTCAATGTTGATTAGGGTTGAGTCCATATCCATCGCCAACACCTTGCAGTCAGCCAAGCGGCTGCCTGCGGCAATGTAAGCGGTATCAACTGAAACCCGCTCGCCCCAAGCTTGTAATTCGGCGCGCGCTGACGCGCTGTCGTTGACTTTTAACAGACGCGCCGCTGTGGTGCTAATGCGTTGCACCCCAGAGGCTTCGCTGAGCGCTGCCGCTTGTTCAATGAGGTCGCTTGCGAGAGCGGGCGATTGCACGACGATATTAAAGGTGGTCATAAGCGTATTCAGAGAATGAGAAATTATGAATTGAAACAATTCTAAGTTAACCGGTATGAATGTCTAGCAATTCAATCGCTAAAAAAGATGTCTGATTGCTTAACACGCTTGAAAAGATAGTCTTTTTTAAATACAACCAGACTCAATAAGCTAGCGAGCGTCACAAAGTTATGCCAGCGAGCGCAACAAGGTACGCACCGCTTCGAAGCGCGCGTTGACATCGAGCCCCTTGAGTTCAACCCGTAGTTTATCTTGGCCGGCAAAACGAATATTCTTTTGCTTTTGCACGAGTTCAATCAGGCGCACTGGGTCAACCGTGGTCGTTTGTTTAAAGTGCAGCAGAATCTGCATCTCACTGGCGTCAATTTTTTGAATCCCCAGAGGTAAGCCGAGTAAACGGATTTTGTGCGTCGAGATTAAAGTGCGAGCCGGTTCGGGCAATTTGCCAAACCGATCGATCAGCTCTTCTTGAATCACAATCAAATCGTCTTCGTCTTTGCAACTCGATAAGCGTTTGTATAGCGATAGCCGCGCCGGGACATCACCACAAAAATCAGCGGGCAGCAGGGCAGGGGCGTGCAGGTTCACCTCGCAGCCCGCACTAAATGGTGCATCCAGATCAGGCTCAACGCCGGCCTTGAGTGCGCGTACGGCTTCGTTGAGCATATCGTTGTACATCGAGAAACCAATCTCTTGGATATTGCCCGATTGAGATTCGCCCAACACCTCACCGGTGCCGCGAATTTCAAGATCATGCATGGCCAAAAAGAAGCCCGAACCGAGCTCTTCCATCGCCTGAATCGCTTCAAGGCGTTTTTTGGCGTTTTTGGTGATCGAGTCTTCGCCCGGCGTCATCAGGTAGGCGTAGGCTTGGTGGTGCGAACGCCCCACGCGCCCTCGCAATTGATGCAATTGCGCTAAGCCAAAGCGATCGGCGCGGTGGATGATGATGGTGTTTGCGCTTGAGACGTCAATGCCGGTTTCGATAATGGTTGTACAGAGCAAGACGTTAAAGCGTTGTTGATAAAAGCCTTTCATCACTTGTTCAAGATCGCGTTCACCCATCTGGCCGTGCGCCACGGCAATACGGGCCTCGGGTACCAGTTCTTCAAGACGGGCGCGACGATTGTGAATCGTTTCAACTTCGTTATGTAAAAAGTAAGCCTGCCCGCCGCGCTTGAGCTCGCGCAGCAAGGCTTCGCGAATCGTACTGTTATCTTCACGGCGCACAAACGTTTTAATTGCCAGACGCTTTTGTGGTGCTGTGGCAATCACTGAAAAATCGCGAATTCCTTCAAGCGACATCCCAAGCGTACGGGGGATTGGCGTGGCCGTGAGCGTCAAGACATCCACCTCGACGCGTAACGATTTAAGCACTTCTTTTTGACGCACACCAAAGCGATGTTCTTCGTCGATGATGACAAGCCCCAGACGCATGAAGTTCACGTCTTTCGATAAGATCTTGTGTGTGCCGATCACGATATCAATCGTGCCGTCGTTAATCCCGATGATGGCGCTTGCGATCTCTTTGGCGGATCTGAAGCGCGAGAGTTCAACGACCTTAACCGGCCAGTCGGCAAAGCGATCTGAAAACGTTTGCGCATGTTGCTCGGCCAAGAGCGTGGTCGGGCACAAAATCGCCACCTGCTTACCGTTGGCAATCGCCAAAAAGGCGGCACGCAACGCGACTTCGGTTTTGCCAAAGCCCACATCGCCGCACACCAGGCGATCCATCGGGCGCCCTGAGGTCATGTCAGCCAAGACGCATTCAATGGCAGCAGCCTGATCAACGGTCTCTTCAAAGCCGAAGCCTTCAGAAAATATCTCGTAATCGCCTAGAGGCAGCTTGAAGGCAAAGCCCTGCCGTGCAGCACGTTTGGCGTAAATGTCGAGTAACTCGGCCGCGGTATCGCGCACTTGCTGCGCGGCCTTGCGACGGGCTTTCTCCCATTGGCCTGAACCAAGCTGATGCAAGGGCGCGGTCTCTGGATCGTTGCCGCTATACCGCGCAATCACGTGTAACTGCGCTACCGGTACGTAAAGCGTCGTTTTGTTGGCGTACTCAAGATGGAGAAACTCCATCTCGCCTTCGCCCATATCCATGTTGATCAGGCCGTGATAACGTCCGATACCATGTTGCGCATGCACCACCGGATCGCCGATGCGCAACTCAGACAAATCGCGCACCATGGCCTCGACGTTGCTGGCGCGCTCTTGATCACGTTTGCCGCGACGGGCCGTCGTGCCGTGTCCGGGGTATAGGTCGTTTTCAGTGATGAAGACCAGTTGCTGTCCCGGTAACTGAAAGCCGGTATTGAGCTGTGCGACGGTGATCGCAAAATGCGCCTCACCTTCTAAAAAGAGTGCGAGTGATTCGGTTTGCGCGTCTGGGATGAGGCTATGCTCGGCCAGCATCTGTAAGATGGTTTCGCGCCGACCATGCGAGTCGGTGCAAAGGACAATGCGTTGCTGCGTTTGGCTTAATAAGTGACGAAGCTTTTGCACCGGGTCGTCAGAGCGGCGCGAAATCCCGACATCGGGTGCGACTAAAAACTCGGGATGTTCGGTCTCGGTGGTGAGCGCGACACGTGCAAACACTTTGAGCTCTTCGAAAAGCGTTTCAGCCCGCAAAAATAATGCTTCAGGCGCCAACACCGGGCGCTCTCGGTCACTTTTTAAAAAGTTGTAGCGGCTTGCGGTGTCTTGGGCAAAACGACGCATGGCGTCATCGATATCCCCAAGGGTCACCATAATGGTGTCTTGGTTCAGGTACTCGAACAAGGTGGCAGTGCTTTCAAAAAACAGCGGCAAATAATATTCAACACCGGCAAATGCAATGCCATTACCAATGTCACGGTAAGGTAATGCACGCGAAGGATCACCCTCAAATACTTCGCGAAAGCCCGAGCGAAAATGATTGCGTGCGGCTTCATCCATCGGAAACTCGCGTCCGGGCAGCAACTGCACTGAGCCCACCGGATACAAGCTGCGCTGTGTATCGATATCAAACGCACGAATCGATTCGATTTCGTCATCAAATAAATCAATGCGATAGGGAACGATCGAGCCCATCGGAAACAAATCGATCAAGCTGCCGCGTACACAAAATTCGCCTGGTACGGTCACTTGCGAGACATGGGCGTAATTCGCCAACATCAACTGCGCACGCAAAGCGGTTTCGTTGAGCTTGTCTTTTTGCTTAAACGAAAACGTATAAGCGGCCAAAAAACTCGGTGGCGGTAAGCGATAAAGCGCCGTGGTGATGGGTACCGTCAGTACGTCAACCTCGTGCTGCATTAACGCGTGCAGGGTGCGCAGGCGTTCAGAGATCAGGTCTTGGTGCGGCGAAAAGCTGTCATAGGGAAGGGTCTCCCAGTCGGGCAGCGGGCGCACTTTCAGTTCGGGGGCAAACAGCGGAATCTCATCGGCAAGACGCTGCGCTTCAAGTGGCTCGGCAGTCAAAATAACAAGCGTCTGACCCGCTTGGCGTGCCAACTGCGCTAACAGCCACGTATCGCCCGAGCCAGGCGGACGAGGATGGTGATAGCGCAGGCCCGGCTTAAGAGCATTGAGCAGCGTTGAAAGCGCCTGGGCGACTGAGGTGGATGCAGCGGGCATGACAAGCCAATATAAAAAAAAGATGCAGGCGCCATCCCAAAAAAGGGGGCGCCCAATGAACGACTGATTATAGGGCGCAGGCTGCCTACATAAGCGTTGCACAGACTGTGGGTACGGCGATGATTCTTAGTTCGAGTGAGGGCCGAGTCTTTGACGCAGCGCAGTGATTAGGTCGATGGAGGTCCGAGAGTTCTTTTTCGTGGACTCGGTGCGCGCCCAACCCATATAATCAGCGATATAAAAGCGGGTGCAGTAAACAAAGCGTGCTGTAGCGAACGCTTGACACTGAATACGATAAACAGAGTGCTCTGAATTGAGTGAGTTAAATAGAGCACCCGAAAACGGAGCAATATGAATCAGGCTAAAACAACCCCGCGAATCGTTGCCCTTGTGCCTTCGGCGGGGGTGGGTGCGCGTGCGCAGTCGCAACTGCCTTCGGCCACGTCCAATGCGGCCATGCCTAAGCAATATCGTTTGTTGGCAGGGGTGCCGATGTTGTACCGCTCGGTCAAAGCGTTGCTGAACGACGCCCGAATCGAACAGGTGCGTGTGATTGTGGCCTTGGGTGATTTGTTAGCTGCGCAATGCTTAGCGGGCTTGCCACGCACGGTCTGCTGCCCAAGCGGCGGTCCCACGCGTGCACAAACGGTATTAAATGGTCTGAAAGACGCTCAGCTGCAACCACAAGACTGGGTGCTCGTACATGATGCAGCGCGCCCAGGTTTACCTGCTGAGGCCTTGAAGCGCTTGATTGACAGTTGCTTGTCTCACGAGGTGGGTGGCTTGCTGGCGATGCCGGTTGCCGATACCGTAAAGCGCTCGCACCCAATGCCACAAAAGACAGTACAACAAACGATTGCCCGAGACTCTCTATGGCTGGCACAAACCCCGCAGATGTTTCGGGCCGGTTTGCTGGAACAGGCCTTGAGCACGGCCATCGAGCGTAACCTGTCAATGACCGACGAATCTTCTGCACTCGAAGCCGCCGGCCATGCGCCTTTATTGGTACAAGGCTCGGCGTTAAATGCTAAGGTCACTTGGCCCGAGGATTTTGACTGGGTGCAATCATGGTTGTAGTTCAGCTGCCTTGCTGCCAGGATGCTTACAAGTGAACCCTAATACTTTTCGTATTGGACAAGGTTTTGATGTGCACGCACTGGTGCCCAATCGTGCCTTAATTATTGGGGGCGTCAAGATTGAGCACAGTTTAGGTTTGCTGGGTCACTCTGATGCCGACGTGTTGCTGCATGCCTTGACCGACGCCTTGTTGGGTGCGGCAGGGCTCGGTGATATTGGTCGTCATTTTCCGGATACCGATCCGCAGTACCGCGGAGCCGACAGCCGGGTGTTGTTGCGCGCTGCGCATCAGCGAGTGCGCGAAGCCGGTTGGCAGGTGGTGAACATTGACGCCACGATTCATGCGCAAGCACCAAAAATGGGGCCGCATGTTGGTGCGATGATCGCCAATATTGCGCAAGATTTGGCTTTGGTTTCTCAGGTCATTAATATCAAAGCTAAAACCAACGAAGGTTTAGGCCACTTGGGGCGCCAAGAAGGGATCGCCGCAAGTGTGATCGTGTTGCTGAGTGCTGCGTGACGCGGCTTGCTGATTGCCGCACTGAACAGTGAGGCAATCTTGTGTACGAGGTGCAATGCTTTAGCAGGGGCTCACAACCCGCCATCTGGTACAAAAACATAGCCGTGCCCCCAAACGGTCTGTATGTAAGCAGGCTTTGAGGGATTCACCTCAATCAGTTTACGCAAGCGTGAAATTTGTACGTCAAGACTACGGTCGTAGGCCGCGTACTCGCGCCCACGGGCAAGCTCCATGAGCTTTTCGCGCGAAATCGGAATCTTAGGGTGGCGGCCTAAAACCTTGAGCACTGAAAATTCACCGGTTGTGATCTGCACGATATGGCGATCGCGGGTCAGGCTGCGTGTGGCCAGATTGAGTTCAAACGGCCCAAAGTAGATGGCCTCGTAATCGTAACTGGGCGCGCCGGGGTGCTCGTCGCTGTTGCGGCGTCGCAAAATCGCGTTGATGCGGGCCAAGAGTTCGCGTGGATTAAAGGGTTTGGATAAGTAATCATCTGCCCCCATCTCGAGACCGATGATGCGGTCGATTTCTTCGGCGCGGGCTGTGAGCATAATGATTGGAGTGCTATCGTGATTGCCGCGTAGGCGACGGCAAATCGACAGGCCATCTTCGCCGGGCAATA
>CANKOW010000121.1 GCA_947484295.1 Alcaligenaceae bacterium
GATTCGCTTGGGGTCGATACACAGCAATTTTGGACGAAGCGTGTTGACCCTTTGTTGGCACAGGATTGGGATCCGGTGCCGGCCTATTTGCATGAGATGATTGCCTTGTCGCGCGAAGGGCAGCACGGCGCGATTACGCAAGACAAACTACAGCAGTGGGGCAAATCTTTACCGTTGCATGCGGGAGTCGAATCTTTGTTTAGTCGTTTGCGCGATCAAGTGCGCCAGGCGCATCCTCAAGTGCAGCTTGAGTTTTATTTGATCTCGAGTGGCATTGGCGACGTGGTGCGCCACACCCCCATTGCCCACGAATTTACCGGGATCTGGGCATCTGAGTTCGTCTACGACGAGCAGGGCGCGATTACGTTTCCGAAGCGAATCGTCAGCTTTACCGACAAAACCCGCTATTTGTTTCAGATTCAAAAGGGCATCGTAGGCCCGGCTTTTGTTGGTAAACCTTTTGAGGTCAATCGTAAAGTCGCTGAAGACCGTTTGCGGGTGCCCTTTGACCAGATGGTGTTTGTGGGCGATGGCTACACAGACATCCCGTGCTTCTCGTTGATTCGTAGTTCGGGCGGTTTTGCTTTTGGCGTTTGGGATCCCAAGCACCGCGATAAACGCAGCAGGGCCTGGGGTTTTATCGAAGACGGCCGCGTGTCGAATTTAAATCAGGCGCGCTATGACGCCGATGCCGAACTGTATCAATGGCTTGAAGAAGCGCTCACCAGTTTAGCGGCACGCGTCGCGCTGAAGGCTCGTTTATATCGTGGCTGATCGTGCTTGGATGCAACTGGCCTTAGCACAAGCCGCGCAGGCGCAGCAACTCGGTGAAGTGCCAGTGGGCGCTGTGCTGGTGGATGCTCAAGGTGAACTGCTTTCTACAGGTTTTAACCGCACCATCATTGATCACGACCCCACGGCGCACGCCGAGATCGTGGCGTTACGCGCGGGGGCTAAACAAGTGCAAAACTATCGTCTGCCCGGTGCGTCGTTGTACGTCACGCTTGAACCTTGTGCGATGTGTCTTGGCGCGATGCTGCATGCGCGCTTGGCGCGGGTAGTGTTTGGTGCCCCTGATCCCAAAACCGGTGTGTGCGGCAGTGTTTTAAATTTGGCACTTGAAAAACAATTGAATCATCACACGCAAGTTGAGGGTGGGGTGTTGGCGCAAGAATGCGGCGATACCCTGCGCCAATTTTTTAAAGAACGACGTAGCAAGGATTTCAAACATGACTAAAGCCTCAACCTCCGCCGGCCGTGCGCCAAGCGCATCGAAGCAAGCAAAGTCTGGGGCCGTGGCTGCGCAAAAACCAGATCACCACGCGCAAGCAACCAACGTGGCGCACCCGGCGCACGGGCATCCTGATCATGTTCACGACCATCATTGCAGACCAGATGCCCGTGGCATCTACGTCATTTCTCCTTCAGGTACAGTGGCTGATCCTGAAACGCTCACGCGTGCTCAGGCGCGTTTGAGCAGCATGGGCTTTAAGGTTGGCCTCGACCGCGGCGTACTGAATCAAACGCAACGTTTTGCGGGCACCGATACCCAGCGCCTAGCGGCCTTTGCGCGCGCACTCAAACAAAAATTGCCGATTGTGATGGCGAGCCGTGGCGGTTATGGCGTAGGTCGTTTGCTTGATTCTCTTGACTGGCAGGCGCTTGCGCATTCGGGCAAGCGTTTTGTCGGCCACAGTGACTTTACCGCCTTCAGTCTGGCGCTGTACGCAAAAACTGAAACGATTAGCTACGCAGGGCCGATGGCCTGTTTTGATTTTGGGGCTAAAAAGCCCGAGATTCTCACCGCTGAAATCTTTGGCGAGTGCATACGCGGCGAGCTCGAGATCTTAAGCTTCGAAACGCAAGATGCCGATGCTGTGGATGGTCGCGGCATCTTATGGGGCGGTAATTTAGCGATGATCACGTCACTGCTGGGTACGCCTTATATGCCAAAAATTAAAGGTGGTATTTTGTTTGTTGAAGATGTCGGTGAGCACCCGTATCGCATCGAGCGCATGCTTAATCAACTAGCGCAAGCGGGTATTTTGGGTAAACAAAAGGCCTTGCTGCTGGGCGGCTTCACAGACTACCGCTTGGCCGAACACGATCGCGGTTATGACTTAAAGGCTGCGATTGCTTATATTCGTAAATCGGTCAAGATCCCCGTGATCACCGGTTTACCGTTTGGGCACACCGCGATGAAGGTGACCTTGCCGGTAGGGGCGAAAGTTGGTGTTGCCACCGAAAAAGGCCTGGCTCACTTAGTGCTAGATGAGCACCAGCACTGAAGCTTGTAGACGGCAAAGCCTCGCAGAGTGCAAGGCTTTGTATTGGCGAGGATGAAGTTCTTTTTATCCTGTCACATTACTTTTTCGTGCGCTCGTCTTTAAGGGTCAGTAAGAAGGCCCTCGTTTCTTTGACCACCACGCCCGACAGCAGTAACAAGCCAATTAGATTCGGAAACGCCATCAGTCCATTGACGACATCGGACACCGCCCATACTAAATCTAGCGAAACCACGGCGCCAATCATCACAAAGGCGGTATAGAGGCAACGGTACGGTACCACCACCCATTTACCCAGCGCGTACTGAGCGCACTTTTCGCCGTAGTAGCTCCAGCCCAAAATCGTCGAATAGGCGAAGAACAACAAACCAATGGTCACGATCCAGTCGCCGGGCCCCGGTAACATTCGATCGAAGGTTTGTGCCGTCAAGGCGGCGCCCGTGCTGCCACCGGTATACATCCCGCCCATCACTAAGACTAAGCCTGTGACCGAGCACACAATGATGGTGTCGATAAACGTACCGGTCATCGAGACCAGCGCCTGTTTGGCAGGCTGATCGGTTTTGGCAGCCGCCGCTGCGATTGGCGCAGTACCGAGCCCAGCCTCGTTTGAGAATACGCCGCGCGCCACGCCATAACGAATCACGGTGCCTAAGGCGCCACCAGCCACTGCACTCCCTGTGAACGCATCGGTCATGACTAGCGTTAGCGCAGGCCACAATAACTCGATATTGAGCACAATAATGAGCAGGCCGCCCAGCAAATAAAACAAGGCCATAAATGGCACGATCACCGAGGTGACGCGCGCAATACTTTTGATGCCGCCCACAATGACGAGGGCTGTGATGGCCGTCAAGACCACCCCAGTGAGCCAACCGGGCACACCAAAGCTTGAAAACATGGATTCGGCAAGAGAATTCGATTGCACCGAGGCACCGGTGCCCAGCGCGGCGATCATTCCAAACACCGCAAAGAGCATGCCAAGCCATTTCATATTCAGGCCCAGCGAGATGTAATACATAGGACCGCCCGACATCTTGCCGTCCTCGTCGCGCACACGGTATTTGACGGCGAGTAAGCCCTCTGCATATTTGGTGGCCATCCCAAAAATGGCGCACAGCCACATCCAAAACAATGCACCAGGGCCGCCCAGCACGATCGCCGTGGCGACGCCCGCGATGTTGCCGGTGCCGATCGTGGCGGCTAACGCGGTCATTAGCGCCTGAAACTGCGAAATATCACCAGGGTAATCGGGATGCTGCTTGCGTGAAAACGCCATACGCAGGGCATAAGGTAACAGCCAAATTTGTAAACCAAACAGTCTGACAGTGAGGTACACCCCCGTGCCGACCAGTAGCACCAACATGACAGGACCCCAAACAAAGCCCCCTAAGGTATGAAATAAAATAGTGAGTGATTCCAAACGAATCTCCTTATTTGTCTACGAATGCCGAAAGTACTTCGACATCTGTTGCGCATGATAGGGAAGGCAGGACAAATAAGATCAAAAAGCACTGACTTGTTACACTCAATACTTATTTTTCAAGTTGTAACCAACGTATTTACTCAATCGGCATCTCGTGATAACAGCATCAAACCTCACCATTCAGTTCGGCCCTAAGCCACTCTTCGAAAACGTTAATGTCAAATTTGGCGAAGGCAACCGCTACGGCTTAATCGGCGCAAACGGCTCGGGCAAATCCACGCTCATGAAAATCATCGGCGGCGACCTCGAGTCAACCGCAGGGAATGTCTTTTTAGAGCCTGGCTTGCGCATGGGTAAATTGCGGCAAGACCAGTTTGCCTTTGAAGATTTACGCGTGCTTGATGTGGTGCTGATGGGCCACACCGAGATGTGGGAGGCCATGAGTCAGCGTGATGCGATTTATGCAAACGCTGACGCCACCGACGACGACTACATGCGTGCAGCTGACCTTGAGGCGAAATTTGCTGAATACGACGGTTACACCGCTGAGGCCCGCGCTGGCGAGTTGTTGTTGGGCCTTGAGTTTCCGGTGGATCAGCATCAGTTGCCGATGCGAGAAATTGCGCCGGGCTGGAAACTGCGAGTCTTGCTAGCGCAAGCACTGTTTTCAAATCCTGACGTGTTGCTGCTAGATGAGCCAACCAACAATTTGGATATCAATACGATTCGTTGGCTTGAAAATGTGCTGAATGGTTATCAAAGCACCATGATTATCATTAGCCATGACCGCCACTTTTTGAATCAAGTGTGCACGCATATGGCCGATCTTGATTTTCGTGAGTTGCGGGTCTACCCCGGTAATTATGATGACTATATGCTTGCCTCGACACAGGCTCGCGAGCGCGTCTCTAATGCAAATGCCAAAGCGAAAGAGCGGGTCTCTGAACTGCAAGACTTTGTGCGACGTTTTTCAGCGAATAAATCAAAGGCGCGTCAGGCAACCTCGCGTTTGAAACAAATCGATCGGATTAAAGCGGCTCAAGTCGAGGTTAAGCCCTCGTCGCGTCAAAATCCGTTCATCCGCTTTGAGATTTTAAAAGTGATGCATCGCCAGGCGGTGACGCTTGAGCACGTGCAAAAGTCGTTTGACTCTTTGGTGATCAAGTCGTTTTCAGCTATGGTCGAAGCGGGCGAAAAAATTGCAATTATTGGCGCGAATGGTGCGGGTAAAACCACCTTGTTACGCATGTTAGCGAACGACCTTGTGCCCGATCGTGGCACCTTGAAATGGTCAGAAAATACCGATGCCGGCTACATGGCCCAAGATGTGTCGGATCAGTTTTTACAAAAAGATAGCAACGTATTCGAGTGGATGACAAGTTATCGTCAACCAACGGATGATGATCAGCAAATTCGTTCAATTTTAGGGCGCTTGTTGTTTTCAGCAGATGATTTACCCAAAGAACCTCACGTTTTGTCGGGCGGTGAAAAAAATCGTATGTCGTTTGGTCGGTTGATGTTGCGACGGCATAACGTGTTGTTGATGGATGAGCCTACCAATCACCTGGATATGGAATCTATCGAGTCGTTACAGTTGGCCTTGGATAAGTTTGCGGGCACCTTATTTTTTGTGTCGCACGACCGTGAGTTTGTGTCGACGCTTGCTACCCGCGTTTGGGAAATTCAAGCTGGCGGCGCTGTGGTCGATTACCGAGGCACCTACGAAGAGTATCTGGCTTCGCGAGGCATCGAAGATTAACGCGCACCAAGTGCTCTCATGATTATCTTGGGCTTTGAAAGCTCATGCGATGAAACCGGTGTCGCACTGGTTTGCACTGAGCGTGGTTTGCTGGCTCACACGCTGCACTCTCAAGTTGCCATGCACGCTGCTTACGGCGGTGTGGTGCCTGAGCTTGCCTCGCGCGATCACGTGCGGCGCGTGGTGCCGCTGACCCGACAGGTCCTTGAACAGGCGGGTATCACCTTGCAAGAGGTCGGTGCAATTGCCTACACCGCAGGCCCGGGGCTTGCTGGTGCACTGTTGGTTGGGGCGAGTGTGGCGCAAGCGATGGCCTGGTCGCTTGATCTACCTGCGATTGCGATTCACCACCTCGAAGGCCATCTGCTGTCGCCACGACTGGCCACGCCGTGCCCAGAGTTTCCGTTTGTCGCGCTGTTGGTGTCGGGCGGTCATACCCAATTGATGCGTGTCGATGACGTGGGTCAATACACCTTGCTCGGCGAAACGCTCGATGATGCCGCGGGCGAAGCCTTTGATAAAACCGCTAAATTACTGGGGCTAGGCTATCCGGGCGGCCCAGCACTTGCCAAGTTGGCAGAACAGGGCGATGCAACACGCATCGTTCTGCCGCGTCCCATGCTGCATAGCCACACGCTTGATTTCAGTTTTAGTGGGCTCAAGACCGCGGTGCTGACGCGTTTAAAAGAGGCCGAGAAACTAGGCCAGGCAGACGCGCAGATGCAAGCTGATCTTGCGGCAGCAACCGAACTCGCGATTGTTGAGGTACTAGTGGCAAAGTCTGTGACAGCACTTGAGCAAACGGGCTTGAAGCGGTTGGTCGTCGCCGGCGGAGTGGGTGCAAATCGCTTATTGCGCCAAGCGCTGGCCAAACGCTTGAGCAAACTGCGCGCCGAAGTGTTTTTTCCGCCACTCGATCTGTGCACGGATAACGGCGCCATGATCGCCTTTGCTGCAGCCCAGCGCGTGCAGCGCGGGCTGGCCGATCTGTCAGGGCAGGGACACGGCTTTGACGTGCATCCGCGCTGGGAGTTGGCGGCAATCTGAACCCTTGGCTTGGCTCGGATCAACGCGTGGCACCATGATCAAAGGGCGGCTTTCTGATTTTGGGAAGGTGCGTGGTTTATTTCTTGCCTACGCGTGGTTCGGTGCCTTTTAAGAGGCGCTCGATATTCGCACGATGTCGATACAGTAAAAACATGGCAATCACTGCCAAGACCCACGCCAGTTGAGGCTGAGTCACCCAACCACGTTGGTCACCCAACACATAAAATAGCGGTGCACACATCGCACTTACCAGCGCCGCGAGTGAAGAATATTTAAATACTTTGGCCACAAACAGCCAAGTCAGCGCGGCTACCAAGGCTAAAAGCGGCTGAATGGCCAACACCACGCCAAACGCCGTAGCGACCCCTTTGCCGCCTTTAAAGCGCAAAAAAATCGGATAAAGGTGACCAAGAAACACGGCTAGCGCCACCAGTGCTTGCACCCAAACCGCAGCGTTTAGCTGAGCCGCGCCCCAAACCGCAAACCACCCTTTGGCGGCATCGCCCAGCAGCGTCAAGCCAGCGGCCCACTTGTTGCCTGAACGCAAAACGTTGGTGGCACCGGGGTTGCCCGAGCCATAGGTGCGCGGGTCTGCAAGCCCAAACGCCCAACTCATGATGACCGCAAACGAGATCGATCCAAGCAAGTAGGCCAAGACAATTAGACCTAAATTTGTAAACTCTGAGGCGGGCATGCCCATGTGTTGCTTCCAGTCGTCAAAAAGATGCAACTGATTCTAACGTGTGGGCGACTTAGGTACCGATTGACAGGCTAAAAATCGTCGCTAGCGAGTACAATCATTAGTCAGATTAAAAGTATTATTTAGCCTTTCACTATGCATATTCTTGTCTCAAATGATGATGGTTACACCGCGCCGGGCCTAGTGGCGTTGGTAGAGTCGCTGCGCAGCTTGGCCGAGGTCACAGTAGTGGCCCCCGAAACCAACCACAGCGGCGCCTCAAACTCGCTCACTTTGACGCGTCCGCTTGCGGTGCGTCACGCCGCCAATGGCTTTATTTATGTCAACGGCACCCCCTCCGATTGTGTGCACGTTGCCCTGACAGGCTTGCTCGATCGGCGACCTGATCTGGTAGTGTCGGGGATTAATAACGGCGCCAACATGGGCGATGACACGCTTTATTCGGGTACGGTGGCGGCCGCCTCTGAGGGGTATCTGTTCGGCATCCCTGCGATTGCCTTTTCGTTAGTCTCAAAAAGTTGGTCTAATCTTGAGGCTGCTGTGGCCCAAGCGCATCAGTTAGTCGCGCACCAATTGGCACAACCGTTCACAGGGCCTGTGCTGCTCAACGTGAATTTTCCTGATATGCCTGTGTCGCAGGTCAAAGGCGTGCTGGCGACGCGGCTAGGTAAGCGCCATCCTTCGCAACCCGTGGTTCGCTCGGCAACGCCTTATGGCGAAACCGTGTACTGGATTGGCCCAGCGGGTGCGGCAAACGATGCCACCGAGGGCACCGATTTTGATGCCCTTGCCAAGGGCTACGCATCCGTGACGCCTCTTCGACTCGATTTGACACAACACGCACAGCTCGGGCAGACGGCTGAGTGGCTTAGCCCCCTATGAAAATGATGCCTGCAGCATCTCTCTCGATGGCAGTCAAAGACACCCGTAGCGGTGTTGGGAGAGGCTTGCAAGGTATTACCGCGTCAAACAGCAACACCCGTATTTCAGCAACGCGCATCCCTAATCGCGCGGTCAACAGCACTGCTGCGGCACCCTTGGCCCCTGACAGCTTAGGGCTTGGCTCTGAGCGGCCCCGTGCCGCGATGGTGCAACGCCTGCAAGCACAGGGGTTGACCAATGATGTGGTCTTGGCGGCGATGCAAACGATTCCGCGCCATGCCTTCGTCGATGAGGCCTTGGCCAGTCGTGCCTATGACGATGCTTCGTTACCCATCGGTCACGGTCAAACAATTTCGCAGCCCTGGGTGGTTGCACGGATGATTGCGTCAGTGTGTGGCGACACGATGCCCGCGCGAGTGCTAGAGGTGGGCACCGGCTGTGGGTATCAGGCCGCTGTCATGGCGCAAGTCTTTCAACAAGTGCATTCGATTGAGCGCATTCGTGCGTTGTACGATATGGCAAAAGAGCGTCTGCGCGTATTGCGACTGACCAAGGTGCGTTTGGTGCATGGCGACGGCATGCTCGGCTTGCCTTCCGTTGCACCGTTTGACGCCATTATTGTCGCGGCTGCTGGGATTCGGATCCCGCAGGCCTTGTTGATGCAGTTGAGTGTGGGGGGGGTGTTGATCGCCCCCGAAGGGTCAGGCGCGCAACGGTTGGTGCGAGTAACAAGAACAGGTGCTTCGAGTTGGGATAGGCAAGAACTCGAAGAAGTGAGATTTGTGCCCCTTAAGTCGGGATTACAAGTATAAGTAAACAGGAGAAACGTATGCTCACTGAGCATGTGACACAAGGTAATTTTCTGCCAAACGTTAGGCCAAATATCAGCCCCGTGCTACGTAAGCGTTCGGGTGCGTGGGTGCTGTGCGCGCTGGCGCTGCTAAGCGGTTGCGCCAATCAATCGGGCACGCGTGCGCCCGTGACCGATCTCAACAATGCCAGCTCAGGTGTTGCACGCACGTATGTCATCAAGCCTGGCGACACGTTAAATAAGATCGCGCGGGCAAACGGCGTGGACGAGGCCACTTTGTTGCGGCTGAACAAACTCGTCAATCCTAATCGCTTGATTGTGGGTCAAACGTTAAGGCTCTCTGAGGGCTCAGAGCCGGCCGCTCCAGTCGCACGACCATCGGCCCAAAGCAAGCCCGAGGCTCGGCCCCTTGATGCCTCAAGCAGCGGTTCGCAGATGAGTGAAACCGTGACACCTGCATCTGACGCGGGTTTGATCAGCTGGGGTTGGCCCGCTAACGGTAAAGTGATTCAAGGCTTTACCCAAACCACCAAAGGCATCGATATCGCCGGTAACGCGGGCGATGCGATTGAAGCCGCTGCAAACGGAAAAGTGATGTATGCGGGTAACGGGGTGCGCGGTTTAGGCAATTTAATCATTGTGAATCATGATAATGGGTTTATCACTGCGTATGCCCACAACAGAACCTTGTTAGTCAAGGCGGGGCAAGAAGTTAAAAAGGGTGCAAAGATCGCCGAGATGGGCCAAACCGACGCGGCCTCGGTGCGACTGCATTTTGAAGTGCGGCGCCAAGGGACCCCAGTTGATCCCTTGCAATACTTGCCTAGCCGGTAACAGGCACACGCATGACGCCCACACTCGTTTTTGATCTCGAGACTATCCCCGATATTGAGGGGCTCAGGCGCTTGCATCAGTGGGGCCCGGAGGTCTCAGAGGCCGAAGTGGCCGAACGGGCGTTCGCAGCGCGTAAAGAGCTCACCGGCACCACTTTTTTGCCTCATCATTTGCAGCGGGTTGCGGTCGTAGGTTGCGTATTTCGCGATGACAAAGGGTTCAGAGTTCGCTGCCTAGGGCAGCCAGACGACACTGAACCTGTTTTGCTCACGAGCTTTTTTAAGACGATCGAGCGTTACACACCTAAGTTAATTAGCTGGAACGGTTCTGGCTTTGACTTGCCTGTTTTGCATTACCGTACTCTGATACATGGCATTGCGGCGCCGCGCTATTGGGATATGGGCGAAGACGACAAAGATTTTCGCTACAACAACTATTTAAGCCGCTTCCATACGCGCCA
>CANKOW010000122.1 GCA_947484295.1 Alcaligenaceae bacterium
CTTTGACCTGAGCCGTCACGCTCAACAGGTCACCTTGGCCGCAGGCGGTGAAGGCGGTTTGGGTAATTTGCATTTCAAATCAAGCGTGAACCGCGCGCCCAAGCAATGGACCCCTGGCAAAGACGGCGAGCAACGCCGCTTGCGCTTAGAGCTCAAAGTGTTGGCCGACGTGGGCCTGCTCGGTATGCCAAATGCAGGCAAATCAACCTTGATTAGCCGTATCTCAAATGCACGCCCCAAAATTGCCGACTACCCGTTTACAACACTGCACCCTAACTTAGGGGTCGTGCGTACCTCTGAGGCGCGCAGCTTTGTGGTGGCAGATATCCCCGGCTTAATCGAAGGCGCCTCTGAAGGTGCCGGCTTGGGGCATTTGTTCTTACGCCATCTGACACGCACGCGCATCTTGCTGCATTTGGTGGATGTGTCGTCGCACGACCCAGACGAAGATGCGGTTGCCCGCGCTGTGGGTGAGGCGCGCGCCATCGTTGAAGAGCTTCGCCTGTATGACGAAGCCCTGTACAACAAGCCGCGTTGGTTGGTATTAAATAAGCTTGATGTGGTCACAGACCCCGAGGCCGTTAAAAAGCGTTTCTGCAAAGAATACAAATGGAAGGGTCCGGTATTCGCCATCTCAGCCTTATCGGGTGACGGTACGCAACAGTTGATCTGGGATCTGCAAAACGCAATTGACGCGTACCGCCAAGAAGACAATATCGCCGAAGATTTGGCGGATGGCACGTTTGTAGCCGAAGATCCGCGGTTTGACGACACCCGCAGCGCGGCCGATACCCGGCCGGCGACGCCTGAAAAATAGATCATCATCCGGCACCTGTCGGCGCTTGCTACCTAAAAAGCTCGCTTATTGCTTGTGTAGCATCGCGGATAGAGCCTGAGCTTGTGACTGTGCGGCAACAATTGTCACAGCCTTTATACTTTGCAATATGTTTAGGCGTTGATTCAATTTGCGATGACTTCCACCTCTGCGGTCCCTTCTGGTTCTCAATCTGTCATCGCCTCGGCCTCACGGTTAGTGGCTAAGGTGGGTTCGTCACTGGTTACCAACGACGGCCAAGGCATCGATCGCGAGGCCGTCGCACAGTGGGCCAGTCAAATCGCGTCCCTGCGTGCACAAGGTAAACAAGTCGTCTTGGTCTCAAGCGGTGCAATTGCCGAGGGCATGGCGCGTTTGGGCTGGGCCAAACGACCAACCTTGATGCATGAACTGCAAGCCGCAGCTGCCGTTGGGCAAATGGGCCTCGCCCAAGCTTACGAAGTTGCCTTTGCCAAACACGATCTACGTACGGCCCAGATTTTACTGACGCACGAAGATCTGGCCAATCGCCAACGCTATCTCAATGCGCGCTCAACTCTGTTTGCGCTACTGCGTTTAGGTGTGGTGCCCATCGTAAATGAAAACGATACCGTTGCGACCGAAGAGATCGCTGTGGGTGATAACGACACACTTGGCGCGCTTGTCACCAATTTGATTGAAGCGGATGCCTTAATTATTTTGACCGATCAGCGCGGCTTGTATAACTCAGACCCTCGTAAAAATCCCGCCGCTTTATTTGTGGCACATGGCCTGGCTGGCGACACCTCCCTTGAGGCTATGGCGGGCAGCACCAGCGGCGGCTTAGGTAAGGGGGGCATGCTCACCAAGATTCTGGCTGCCAAGCGGGCAGCGCGCAGTGGCGCGCACACCGTCATCGCCTCAGGGCGCGAGCCCGATGTGTTGGTGCGCTTGGCGCAAGGCGAGTGCATTGGCTCTGAACTCAGAGCCGAACTGCCTGTGCTTTCAGCACGCAAACAATGGATGGCTGATCATTTACGCCTGCGCGGCAAACTAGTGCTTGATGCTGGGGCGGTTAAGGCCTTAGTGCTTGAGGGTAAAAGCCTGTTGCCAGTGGGCGTGCGCGCGGTTGACGGTGAATTTGAGCCGGGTGATGTAGTGGCGTGCGTGGATGCAGCAGGCAAAGAGTGCGCCCGCGGTTTGGTCAACTATTCGTCAGCAGACACCCGACGCATTATGGGCCAGCCCTCGGCGCAGATCGCGGATATTCTGGGCGTCATGCCCGAAAGCGAATTGATGCACCGCGACAATTTAATCGTCCTCGAATGACGTCTGCCGGCCAATCAGGCTCACCTTCGTCCCAATCGCCAGATCCCCCTGTCTAGCGCAGGGTCAAGGTGCCAAATCCTCAAAGACGTCCTATACTCACAAATATTATGCGGGGGTACTTGGTCATTCGGCCAGGTTGAGAGAGTCCCTTCGTACCAGTACGGATAATGCCGAAGCTGGGAGCGTGTTCCGACTTGGTCGGAATCCATCCCGATTCGGCTCCAATTAAAAAATCGGAGCCTTTCAATGAATGCCACCCCAAAATTTTTAGCCGCTACCGCTGAAGTTGATGCAGCTGCGGTTGCGCCGTTGCCAAAGTCACGCAAGGTGTATGAGATCGGTTCGCGCCCAGACATTCGCGTACCTTTTCGCGAGATCGAGCAAGAAGATACTTCGACCTCGTTTGGCGGTGAAAAAAATCCGCCCTTAACGGTCTATGACTGCAGCGGTCCTTATTCTGACCCAGCTATCAAAATCGATATCCGCCGTGGCTTACCCGAAATGCGTCGGGCCTGGATTGAAGAGCGCGGCGACACAGTATTGCTGGCCGGCCCAAGCAGCGCTTATGGTCAAGAGCGTTTAGTGGATCCCAAACTCACCGCCATGCGTTTTAATTTGCAACGTCATCCACGCCGTGCCAAAGCAGGCGCCAACGTGTCGCAAATGCACTACGCACGTCGCGGCATCATTACACCTGAGATGGAATTCGTATCGATTCGCGAAAACCTGCGCCGTGAACAATACATTGAAAGCCTGCGCGCCACCGGCCCAGAAGGTGAAAAAATGGCGCGCCGCATGTTGCGTCAGCATCCAGGCGAGTCGTTTGGTGCGTCCATCCCCAGCACGATGACGCCCGAATTTGTGCGCTCTGAGGTTGCACGTGGTCGCGCCGTCATCCCGCTCAATATCAATCACCCTGAAGTTGAACCCATGGCGATTGGGCGTAACTTTTTGGTCAAGATTAATGCCAATATCGGCAACTCGGCTGTGAGTTCAAGTATTGCCGAAGAAGTTGAGAAAATGACCTGGTCCATTCGTTGGGGTGGCGACACCGTGATGGATTTATCAACCGGCAAAAATATCCACGAAACACGCGAATGGATTTTGCGCAATTCACCTGTGCCGATTGGTACCGTGCCAATTTATCAAGCGCTTGAAAAAGTCAACGGCAAAGCCGAAGACCTCACCTGGGAAATCTTTCGCGACACTCTGATTGAGCAGGCCGAGCAAGGCGTGGATTACTTCACGATTCATGCAGGCGTGCGTCTGCCGTTTATCCCGATGACTGCAGATCGCATGACAGGTATTGTGTCGCGCGGCGGTTCGATCATGGCAAAGTGGTGTCTGGCGCATCACAAAGAAAGCTTCTTGTACGAGCGCTTTGAAGAAATCTGCGAAATCATGAAGGCCTACGATGTGTGCTTTTCTCTTGGCGATGGCTTGCGCCCAGGCTCTGGCTTTGACGCCAACGACGAAGCGCAGTTCGCTGAATTAAAAACCCTAGGCGAACTCACCAAGGTGGCCTGGAAACACGACGTGCAAGTGATGATCGAGGGCCCGGGCCACGTGCCCATGCAATTGATCAAAGAAAATATGGACATGCAGCTCAAGCATTGCGACGAAGCGCCGTTCTATACCCTCGGCCCCTTGACCACCGACATCGCACCAGGCTACGACCACATTACGTCTGGCATTGGCGCGGCCCTGATCGGCTGGTATGGCACTGCGATGCTTTGCTATGTCACACCCAAAGAGCATCTGGGCTTGCCCAACAAAAAAGACGTCAAGGACGGCATCATCACCTACAAGATTGCAGCGCACGCAGCGGATCTGGCGAAAGGGCATCCGGGTGCAGCGATTCGTGACAACGCCTTGTCTAAGGCGCGCTTTGAGTTTCGTTGGGATGATCAGTTCAATCTTGGTCTGGATCCAGATACGGCTAAAGACTTTCATGACGAGACCTTGCCTAAAGACTCAATGAAAGTAGCGCATTTTTGCTCGATGTGCGGCCCACACTTTTGCAGCATGAAAATTACGCAAGATGTGCGCGACTATGCCAAAAAACTCGGCGTCGAAAACGATGCGGCGCTTAAGGCTGGCATGCAAGAAAAGGCAATTGAGTTTGTGAAAAAAGGTTCTGAGATCTATCACAAAACCTGATGGCAATATCGCGCTTGTCACTGCTCGATGCCATGAAAGGCATCGGGTGCATCGCCATCGTGCTGCACCATCTTGCGGTGTATGGCCCGATGTCGGACGTGGTGCGAGGTGCTTTCCCTGCAGTCATCGGTGGGCTTGAAATCTATGCCCGCTTAGCCGTACAAATGTTTTTTGTGTTGGCTGGATTTTTAGTCGCCGCTCAGCTTGCGCCTGAGGGGCAACCCTCCACCACTTCGACGACCTCGGCCTTGGGCTTGATCCTTAAGCGCTATCGTCGTTTAGTCACGCCGTTTTTATTTGCAATTGCCTCTGCAATCTTGATCACAGCAATTGTCAGGCCTTGGTTTGTGCATGACTCGCTTTCAGCGCCCCCAAGCCTCGCACAGTTACTGGCACACGCTTTATTGCTGCACGGTCTCACCGGTGTTGAAGCCTTATCGGCGGGGGTCTGGTATGTCGCGATTGATTTTCAACTATTCATCTTGACGGTATTGCTGACCGCATTCAGTGCGCGCGTGGCGCCCACTTGGCGCTGGGTGTTTCCGTGTTTGATGATCGCGCTAGCTGCCGCCTCGTTGTGGGTGCTGAATCGCCACAATCAATATGAGGACTACGCCCCCTACTTCTTTGGCGCCTACGCGCTAGGAATGTTGGCCTACTGGTCAACACGCAACTCTTTAGATCGCATCTTTTTATTCACGATCGCCGCACTTGGCGCAGTGGCCTTGTGGTTGCAATTTCGCAATCCAATCGTCGTGGCACTGGCCACTGCAATCATTGTCGCCCTCGCGGGCCAACGCGGCTGGGTGGCGCTTTGGCCGCGCCCAGGTCTGCTGACGTGGCTAGGCCAGCGCTCATATTCAATTTTTTTGATTCACTATGGCTTTGTCATCGGGATGAACGCGCTTTGGGCGCGGTTGTTTCCGACCGGCGTCTTTATCAACGCACTAGGCATGATACTTGCCGTCTTGATCTCGGTTGGCACCGGCACACTTCTGTATCGTTACGTCGAAAGCCAGCCCAACGCACTGGGCCGTAACTGGGTCACTGCAGTGTTAGGTGCCGCTGTCGCTACAGCTTTTTTACTTGAAACACTTGTCTGGTGAGGCAGTGGACAGGCACCACGTTCTGGCGCGCATGCATCAGCTCGCTGACGATGCGGGTGAACTGAACGTCAGTCTTTAAAACTAACAGGGCTTGTCACGCGCTGCATCAGCCTAAATTAGGCGATAGCGTTCTTTTGACGTCTTTTTCTGTGCGACCCGTGCGCTTGACGTAATCAGCTACTTGATCATCGCCAATGATGCCCACGCTAAAGTACTGCGACTGTGGGTGGCTAAAATAAAATCCCGATACACTGGCCGCTGGATGCATGGCGTAACTTTCTGTCAGCATCATGCCAATCTCTGCACCATCAAGCGCCTCAAACATTTCACGCTTGACCACATGCTCTGGGCAAGCAGGGTAGCCCGGCGCAGGTCGTATCCCTTGATAGGCCTCTTTAATCATTTGCGCATTGGTCAAAGATTCGTCAGGTACATAACCCCAAATATCTTTACGCACGCGCGCATGAAGCGCCTCGGCAAACGCCTCGGCGCAGCGATCGGCCAAAGACTTAAACATAATCGCTGAATAGTCATCGTTGGCACGCTCAAATTCTTGTTCTTTTTTCTCGATGCCTAAGCCGGCTGTTACTGCAAACAAGCCAATGTAATCCATCACGCCAGACTCTTTGGGCGCGATAAAGTCAGCCAAACATTTGTTTTCAACACCCTCGCGTTTCATGCCCTGTTGGCGCAAGCCACGCCAAGTAAACAATACTTTTTCACGCGTTTCGTCTGTGTAGATTTCGATGTCATCATCATTGATCGTATTGGCCGGGTAAAACGCCGCAACGCCACTGGCCGTTAACCAGCGGCCATCAACCATGCGTTTAAGCATTGCCTGGCCATCGGCCAACACCGACCGGGCTTGTTCGCCCACAATTTTGTCATCTAAGATTGCCGGATATTGACCGAACAAGCTCCAGGTTTGAAAAAACGGCGTCCAATCGATGTAGCTTGCCAAGTCGGCCAGGTCGAAATTTTTGAAGGTGCGGCGACCAATAAATTTTGGGCGCGGAGGGGTATAGCCCGCCCAGTCAATCGCGAGCTTTGCGGCACGCGCATCGACCAGCGACATCAGCGGCGTCGCTTTACGCGCGGCATGGCGTCGACGCACGTCTTCGTATTCAACCGCAAGCTCTTCAAGGTAGGTATTGGCGGTTTCAGAGACCAGATTTTGCGCAACACCCACCGAACGGCTGGCATCGGGCACATAAATCACAGGGCCCTCGTAATGCGGCGCAATTTTGACGGCCGTGTGCACCCGACTGGTTGTGGCGCCGCCAATCATCAAGGGGATTTTTCGGCTGCGAAAATATTCGTCGCGCTGCATCTCGCTGGCAACATAGGCCATCTCTTCGAGGCTCGGCGTAATCAAACCCGATAGGCCAACAATGTCAGCTTTTTCAGCTTTGGCGCGCGCCAAGATCTCGGCGGCTGGCACCATCACACCCATGTTGACGACTTCAAAATTATTACACTGCAACACTACCGTGACGATGTTTTTGCCAATATCGTGCACATCGCCCTTGACGGTTGCGATCACGATTTTGCCTTTGGCACGCACGTCGCCGCCAGCGGCCTCAATGAGCTTTTTTTCAGCTTCGATAAACGGAATCAGGTGCCCCACGGCTTGCTTCATCACACGGGCAGACTTCACCACCTGCGGCAAAAACATTTTGCCTTCGCCAAACAAATCGCCCACGATGTTCATGCCATCCATCAGCGGGCCTTCGATGACCTCGATGGGGCGGCCGTTGCGATCGGCAATCTGCTGGCGGATTTCTTCAGTGTCTTCAACAATAAACTGCGTCATGCCATGCACCATGGCATGCGCCAGACGCTTATCCACCGATTGCTGGCGCCACGCGAGGTCTTCTTCGCGCTTGATGCCATTGCCTTTGAAGTTTTCGGCAAACTCAACCAAGCGCTCGGTGGGCGTGCGCGTATCGTTGGCGTCTTTTTTGCCCAGCGCTTTAGTGCTATCCACGATCAAGCACCACGTCTTCAACCAACTCGCGCAACGCGGGATCGATATTGGCGTACACGCCCAATTGGCCCGCGTTAACGATCCCCATGGTCATGCCTTCGCGAATCGCGTGATACAAAAACACCGTGTGGATTGCTTCACGAATGGGCTCGTTACCCCGGAAAGAAAAACTGACGTTCGACACCCCGCCCGAGATCCGTGCGTGAGGCAAATTTTCACGAATCCATTTGGTGGCTTCAATGAAATCGACTGCGTAATGATTATGCTCATCGATACCAGTGGCGATGGCAAAGACGTTGGGATCAAAAATAATATCTTCAGGCGGAAACCCGACTTTTTCGATCAACAAGTTATAGGCACGTGTGCAAATCAATTGACGACGCTCGAGGCTATCGGCCTGACCTTGTTCGTCAAACGCCATCACCACTGCGGCCGCACCGTACAGGCGACATAACCGCGCCTGTTTTAAGAACGGCTCTTCGCCCTCTTTTAACGAGATCGAATTCACAATTGATTTGCCTTGCACACACTTCAGGCCGGTTTCTATCACAGACCATTTTGAACTATCGATCATCACCGGTACACGCGCAATGTCGGGCTCGGAGGCAATCATGTTCAAAAAGCGATGCATGCAAGCCACTGAGTCAAGCATGGCTTCGTCCATGTTGATGTCAATGATTTGCGCGCCGTTTTCAACTTGTTGGCGTGCGACCGCAACGGCCTCGTCGTACTTTTCTTCGCGGATTAAGCGAGCAAACGCCTTACTGCCCGTTACGTTTGCACGCTCGCCGACGTTGACGAATAAAGATTCATCGTCGATGTTTAAAGACTCAAGGCCTGATAGGCGCGTTTTTACCGGAATATCGGGTACTACCCGGATCGGCAAAGACTGAACTTTTTCGGCAATCGCTTGGATGTGTTCGGGCGTGGTTCCGCAACAACCACCGGCCATGTTGACCAAGCCTGCGCGGGCGAACTCTTCAAGCAACGCTGACGTGTCTGCGGGCGTTTCGTCGAAGCCGGTATCGCTCATGGGGTTAGGTAAGCCCGCATTGGGATACACGCAGACATAGGTGTCGCAAATTTTTGCAAGCTCGGCGATGTAGGGGCGCATCAACGCCGCACCGAGTGCGCAATTCAAACCAATGGTGATGGGGCGCGCGTGGCGAACTGAGTTCCAGAACCCCTCGACGGTTTGGCCCGACAAAATCCGCCCTGACGCGTCAGTGACGGTACCCGAGATCATCACAGGCAGGCGTTCGCCGCGCGCCTCAAAGACTTCTTCAACCGCAAAAATTGCTGCCTTGGCGTTAAGCGTATCGAAAATGGTTTCGATCAAAATGAGATCGACCCCACCATCCAGCAAGCCGTTCAGTTGTTCGATATAGGCCACACGCAACTCATCAAACGTCACGTTGCGCGCGCCCGGGTCATTCACATCGGGAGAGATCGAAGCAGTTTTAGGCTGCGGCCCTAAGGCGCCTGCGACAAAGCGGGGGCGCTCGGGCGTGCTGTAAGCATCGCAGGCGATTCGTGCGAGGCGAGCAGATTCGATATTTTGCTCGTAAGCAAGTTCGGCTAACTCGTAATCCCCTTGAGCGATGGTGGTCGCACCAAAGGTATTGGTTTCTATCACGTCGCAGCCAGCAGCCAGATATTCTTTGTGGATCGCGAGGATGATGTCGGGCCGCGTCAACGAGAGTAATTCGTTGTTGCCTTTGACATCTTTGCCGTGGGCCGCAAAACGGTCTGAGCGAAAGTCCGCCTCAGAGAGTTTGTATTGCTGGATCATGGTGCCCATTGCACCGTCAAGAATCATGATGCGAGACCCCAGCGCGCGCGCAAACTCAGCACCACGGGTATAGCTTGCAATTGGAAAAGGAAGTTTAGGGTAAGTCATCACAGGGCTGCAGATAGGAGTAACGATGCAAAGTGAGGCGGCACCGGGTTTGAAGCGCTAGCAAACAGCTGCACTAAAAACTAAAAACTAAACACTAACCAAAAAAAACAAAACATAGCTGAGAGGCACATTGTGCATCCGACTCGGCTCAGACCGGACTATCAGCCTCTCTGTTTCATGATCATTTAGTTTACCAAAAACACCGTGGTGTAATATGGCCTTAAGAATTGGTGCTTTCGATGCAAAAGTGCGTACATCCTAGGGTTACGCACCGCATTGGGAAAGTTAAACGGGAAACAGGGAAACATGTCGCAAGACGGTTGTGCCTGTGCTGCCCCCGCAACGGTCAACATCAAGGTTTAGCAATTAAACCTCGGTGCCAGCCCGATACCGGCCAGTTTAAGCAAAGACGAAGACCCGTGAGGGTATTGAATCTTTTTTGAACGTTCAAGGCCTGCGGGGACGCAGACCGCTACGGGGCTTTACTAATGCAATTCTTAACCTATCGGCTCAGCGCCGCGGTTGCGGCCATGGCTGTCTCTTTTAGCGCGTTTGGGCAAAACCCGACCGCAACACCCTCCGCAACACCCACCTCGACAGGCACCGGCACGGTTGGCGCGCAAGCGTCCAGCGTGATGCCTTCTGGCGAGCTGAAGCTTGGGCCCACCCCACAGCTAGCCACCATCGTAGTCACCCCTGGGCGCACCGCTGAACCATTGGGCGAAACGCTAGGCGACAACAGCGTGATCAGCCGCGATGAACTTGACACGCTACCCAACGGCACGTTGGCTGACGCACTGGTGCGCGAACACGGGATTGAAGCGCTGAACTATGGCGGTCCGCAATCACAAAGTAGCGTCAATATTCGCGGCACGAACAGCAATCA
>CANKOW010000123.1 GCA_947484295.1 Alcaligenaceae bacterium
CGCATAAAGGCGATGTCGTAATTGCCGGCATGGGTGGCGCCATCAGCCCCCACCAAGCCAGCGCGATCCAGTGCGAAGGTCACATCGAGGTTTTGCAACGCGACATCGTGGATCAGTTGATCGTAGCCCCGCTGCAAAAACGTCGAATAAATCGCCACGACGGGCTTTTGGCCTTCGCAGGCGAGGCCTGCGGCAAACGTCACCGCATGCTGCTCGGCAATCCCCACATCAAAATAACGCTTAGGAAAACGGCGCTCGAACTCAACCATGCCGCTACCCTCGCGCATCGCGGGCGTGATGCCCACCAAGCGCGCGTCTTGGGCAGCCATCTCGCATAGCCACGTGCCAAACACTTGTGTAAAAGTTGTCTTAGGGATTGCAGTGGGCTTTTGGATCCCGATGGCAGGATCGAACTTGCCAGGGCCGTGATACAGCACAGGATCGGCCTCGGCAAGCTTATAGCCCTGACCCTTTTTAGTCACCACATGCAAGAACTGCGGCCCTTTCAGCGCACGCATGTTTTGCAAGGTCGGGATCAACGAATCAAGATCATGTCCATCAATGGGCCCAACATAATTGAAGCCCATTTCTTCGAACAAGGTCGCCGGGGTGACCATACCTTTGGCGTGCTCTTCAAAACGCCGCGCGAGTTCAAGCACCGGCGGGATGTGTTGCAACACCGAGCGCCCAACGTTTTTAGCCGCAGCATAAAACTGCCCAGACATTAAACGCGCAAGATAGCGATTGAGCGCGCCCACAGGCGGCGAAATCGACATGTCGTTATCGTTCAGAATCACCAACAAATTAATATCGGGCGTGACACCTGCGTTATTCATGGCTTCAAACGCCATGCCGGCCGACATTGAACCATCGCCAATCACAGCAATGTGCTGGCGCGACACACCCGCATTACGCGAAGCGACCGCCATGCCCAGAGCAGCAGAAATCGAAGTAGAAGAGTGTGCGGTACCGAAGGCGTCGTATTCGGATTCACTACGCCTGGGAAAGCCAGACATGCCGCCGAACTGCCTGAGCGTGCTCATGCCCGCCTTGCGTCCGGTGAGTATTTTGTGCGGATAGGACTGGTGACCTACATCCCAAATGATGCGGTCATGTGGCGTGTCATAAACGTAGTGCAGCGCGACGGTGAGTTCGACCGTGCCCAAGTTGGACGACAAATGCCCACCGGTGCGCGAAACAGAATCAAGCACAAAGGTGCGCAGCTGATCTGCCAACTTGCGAAGCTCGCGCTTATCAAGCGGCTTCAAGTCGGCGGGAGAATGAATACGGTCAAGCAAGTCGGTTGGCATAAGTCTCTAAACTTCTACAAAAAATCATCGCGATCATTTTAATGGTCGCGTAAAACAATAAAGTCGGCCAAGCCCACCAATAAGGCAGCAGAGTCACCCAACGGGCTCAAGGCGGCTAAAGCCCGTTGGTGCAACCCGCCTGCAAAGCTACGGGCTTGCGCTAGGCCCATCAGTGTGACATAAGTTGGCTTATTCGCGGCTGCGTCTTTGCCGGGGGTTTTACCCAACTGCGCACTATCGGCCGTGACATCAAGCACGTCGTCAATGACCTGAAAGGCTAGGCCTATCGCGGCAGAATACGCCTCAAGCGCCTGGCGCTGTTGCGCGTTTGCCCCGCCCGCCAACCCACCCAACGACACACTGGCTGCAAGCAAGGCGCCTGTTTTTAGCAGATGCATTTGTTGCAAGGCCTGTTGCGTCAGGGCCATGCCCACGCTTTCTAAGTCAATGGCTTGCCCACCCGCCATCCCTAAGCTTCCTGCGGCACGGGCTAAGTCGCGAATCGCCTGGACAATCAACTCGGGCGCGATCGGCATTTGTGCAAGCAAATCAAACGCAAGCGGTTGCAGAGCGTCGCCCGCCAACAAGGCAGTGGCTTCGTCAAACTGCACATGCACGGTGGGGCGACCACGCCGCAAGACATCGTCATCCATGCAAGGCAAATCATCGTGTACCAACGAGTAGGCGTGCACGAGTTCAACCGCCGCCGCCGCAAGGTCTTGTGCCAAGGCGCGCTCGACTTCTTGCTGCGATGTCAGCACGGGCCCGCAGGCGCGCGCCGCGGCAAACACCAGAGCTGCACGCACGCGCTTGCCGCCACCCAATACTGAGTAACGCATGGCACGGTGCAAACGCGCAGGCAAAGCATCGTCGGGCGGTAAGACGCGCACGAGAACCTGTTCGACATGCTGCGCACGCTCAGCCAACCAGACCGAAAAGTCAACCGCAGACGCACTCATGACACGTCGGAGCCTAGCCCTTCAAAGGGGCGCAGCATGCCAGCCTCGAGGACTTTAACTTGTTGTTCGGCTTGAGCCAGCTTTTGCTGGCAAAGTCGTGTCAAAGCGACCCCGCGCGCGTAGGCAGCCAGTGACTGCTCAAGTGCGAGCGAACCGGACTCCATGGTGGCCACCAAAGCCTCGAGCTCGGTCAGCGCCGTCTCGAAATCTTCAGGCAAGCTTGGATCAAGCTCGGCCGACGCCCCGCCTGCTGTTGTCGATGTTTTGTTAGCCTTGGTCAAGCGATACTCCGAAGTCGGGGATGCTGTCTAAATTGAACACAAACAGCTGTAAACCTGATTGTACGAGATGATTTGGGCACAACACCTTGAGGTACAATGGTTTCTTTAGGTTAACCGGATAAACCGGTTGGCTTCTCGCCAGTACGGTACTGTCCGTTCTGGCTTTTTTATCGGTGCAGAGGGAATCATGACCGACATTGGTCGGATGGCGCACTTAGCGCCCGCTCGTACCCAGCTTGCTGTCGACACGTATTTTGACCAAGCCCGCTTTGAGCGCGAGCAAAAAAGTATCTTTAATCAGTTTTCGCGTTATGTCGGGCACCAAAAGAGCGTCCCACAGCCCGGAGACTGGCGCAGCCTGTCGCACGAAAATAACGGTCGCGTGTTGGTCCGTGGCCAACACGGTATCGAACTACTTTCTAACGTTTGTCGTCATCGCCAGGCTTTAATGCTGGGCGGCAAGACTGGCAATGTTTCAGGGCACACAAATACCCATGGCAACCTCAGGGATACTGGGGGCAATATTGTTTGCCCACTGCACCGCTGGACCTACGACAAACAAGGCCACTTATTAGGCGCACCGCATTTTGACAACTCACCTTGCCTGAACCTCGAACGCTTTGCACTCAACGACTGCCACGGCCTGCTTTTCGAGGGCCCGCGCAATCCTGTTGCCGAAATCGGCGACCTGTTCAAGCGGCCAGAGTTTGATTTTTCGGGCTATGTGCTCGATCACGTTGAAGTGCACCAGTGCAACTACAATTGGAAAACCTTCATCGAGGTTTACCTTGAAGATTATCATGTCGCCCCGTTTCATCCAGGCTTAGGTCACTTTGTGACATGCGATGATTTATCATGGGAGTTCACTGAACATTACAGCATGCAACGCGTGGGGGTGCACCGTGCGCTCTCGCAGCCAGGGTCGCCGGCGTACAAGGTGTGGCACGACAAGTTGTTGGCCTTTCGTGGCGGTCAGGCGCCTGATTTCGGCGCGGTTTGGGTCACGTATTTTCCGACGCACATGATCGAGCTCTATCCGCATGTTGCCGTTCTTTCAACGCTTTACCCAAAGTCGCCCACTGAAACTGTCAATATTGTCGAGTTTTACTACCCCGAAGAAATCGCACTGTTTGAGCGCGAGTTTGTCGAAGCGCAGCGCGAAGCCTACATGGAAACCGCGGTCGAAGATGACGAAATCGCCGAGCGCATGGACGCCGGACGCGCCGCCTTGCTGGCGCGCGGCACCTCAGAAACCGGGCCCTATCAGTCACCCATGGAAGACGGCATGCAGCATTTTCACGAGTGGTACCGCAAAGCCATGAGCGAAACTGAGAACTTTTAGCGGGTTTTTCTGTCGAACCCAACTGATTGAACGATTTTTTTTTTTGGCGGCGAGAGCCTTTTCAATTTTTGACATCCTAAAAAACCATGAAACGAATTATTCTTTTTGTGCTGACTAATCTTGCGGTCATGCTGGTACTAAGCGCCACCTTGAGCATCTTGGGCGTCAATCGCTTCCTGACAGACCAAGGGCTCAACGTCACGATGCTGTTGGTGTTTTCGGTGATTGTTGGCTTTACAGGTGCGATATTTTCGCTCTTAATCAGCAAGTGGATGGCCAAACGGAGTACCGGCGCAAGGGTGATTGACCCCCAAGCACCGAACGGCGCAAAAGAGCAGTGGCTCGTCGACACCGTTCATCAAATTGCTGATCGCGCCGGCATTGGTCGCCCTGAAGTGGCGATTTACGAGGGAGAGCCCAACGCTTTTGCCACGGGCGCGTTTCGTAACGATTCGCTTGTGGCCGTTTCAACAGGCTTGCTCGACAGTATGACCGAAGAAGAAGTCACTGCGGTGTTGGCGCATGAAGTTGCACATATTGCCAACGGTGACATGATCACCCTGACCCTGATCCAGGGCGTAGTCAATACCTTTGTTGTATTTTTGGCTCGCGTCGTCGGTTACTTTGTTGACCGCGTGGTTCTTAAAAACGATAAAGGGACTGGAATCGGCTACTACGTAACCGTCATTGTGTGCGAAATCGCCTTCGGCATTGCCGCCAGCCTGATCGTCGCATGGTTTTCACGGCAGCGCGAATATCGCGCGGATGCGGGCTCGGCGTCGTTGCTCAGCTCACGCGAGCCGATGATTCGCGCCTTGTCACGCCTTGGGGGCTTGACGCCCGGTGCCTTGCCCAAAAGCTTCGAAGCTTCGGGGATCAGTGGCGGCGGCGGGATTAGCGCCATGTTTGCGACGCACCCACCCATCAATGCGCGAATCAACGCTTTACAAAATCTGCGTATTAAATAAAAGAATGGCGATCTTCTAAAACCATACTGAACAGCCTCAACTATGAGGCTGTTTTTTGTTAATGCGCCTGCTCCCAGTTCGGGCCCACACCGACTTCGGCTACAAGTGGTACTCGCAGGCTTGCCACGTCACACATTAAGCCAGGCAAGTTGTCTTTAATGCGGTCGATTTCAGACAGCGGTACATCCAATACCAACTCATCATGCACCTGCATGACCATTTTGGTTTGTAGTTTTTCGTGTGCAAGCCAGTCTTGCACCGCCACCATGGCAAGCTTAATCAGATCGGCTGCGGTGCCTTGCATCGGTGCGTTGATCGCCGCACGCTCGGCGCCCGCACGACGGGCTCCGGCGGCGTTGATGTCGGCTAACCATAAACGTCGGCCAAACACTGTCTCAACATAGCCTTGCGCATGGGCCAAGGCTCGGGTCTCGGCCATGTACTGCGCCACGCCTGGGTAGCGCGCGAAATAACGATCGATATACGATTGTGCAGCATCGCGTGTGATACCCAGATTGCTCGCCAAACCAAACGCACCCATTCCGTAAATCAAGCCAAAGTTAATCGCCTTGGCCGCGCGACGCTGGTCTGACGACACCTCTTGCAAGTTCACGCCAAACACTTCAGAGGCGGTTGCCTTATGGATGTCTTCTCCGGCTGCAAAAGCACGCTGCAAGTTTGCATCGTTTGAGACGTGCGCCATGACCCGTAATTCGATTTGCGAATAGTCAGCAGAAATAATGACGCCATGAGTCGCAATGAAGGCCTCACGCACGCGGCGCCCTGCCTCAGACCGCACGGGTATATTTTGTAGATTGGGCTCAGAGGACGCTAGGCGCCCAGTAATGACGGCGGCCTGGGCGTAATGCGTATGAACGCGCCCTGTTGCTGCATTCACCATTTTGGGTAGTTTGTCGGTGTAGGTAGATTTTAGTTTTGCCAGCCCGCGATACTCAAGCAATACCTGAGGCAAAGGATAATCTTCTGCCAGCTTGGTGAGCACATCTTCGTCGGTCGAGGGTGCGCCGCCCGGTGTTTTTCGCACCACCGGCAACTGCATTTTTGTAAATAGGATCTCACCCAGTTGCTTAGGCGAGTTTAAATTAAAAGGCCGCTCGGCGATCGTGTAAGCCCGTTGTTCGAGCGTTAACAGCTCTTGTCCGATTACATGGCTTTGTCGACCAAGTTCAGCCGAGTCAATCATGACGCCATTACATTCGATTTCAAACAGTACGCGTGAAACTAAGATTTCAAGCTGGTAAATATATTCAAGTGAGGCAAGCGCCCTCACCTCTGGTCGCAACACCTGATGCAGCCGTAGCGTGAAATCAGCGTCTTCGCAAGCGTAGTGGGTGGCGCGCTCGAGGTCGACCTCATCAAAGCCGATTTGATGCACACCCTTGCCGCATAATTGTTCGTACGAGGTGCCCTTGATGCCTAAACGGCGCAGACAAAGATCCTCTAGTCCAACACCACGATGTGATTCGAGCACATAGGCTTGCAGCATGGTGTCATCGGCGACACCCCGCAAATCAATGCCCTCATTTGCAAAGACGTGGGTGTCGTATTTGGCGTGATGCAAAAGCTTGGTAGGCCGCGGGTCTTCAAGCCACGCTTTCATGCGGGCCAACACCTCGGCGCGTGGTAATTGCCCTTGTGCATCGGCACCGCGGTGCGCCACCGGAATATAACAAGCCACCCCCGGCTCAACCGAGAGCGAGATGCCCACCAGGCGGGCTTGCATCGCCTCGAGCGCGGTAGTTTCGGTATCTAAGGCCACACACTGCGCCGCCGACACTCGAGTCAGCCAACTATCAAGCGTAGCCCAGTCTGTCACCATTTCATAATGAGTGTGTTTGGGTGCCGTGGGGCGCGCGACCTCTGTTGCAACACGCGCATCACCCGCCGGCACGCGGGTGGGTTCGCCGGTTAATTCACGCAGCCACGACTTAAAACCGTAGCGTTCAAATATGCGTGTGAGGGTATCTTTATCATGCGGTGTGGGTGCCAGAACTTCTATCTCGGGCACCTCTGTCTTTAACTCGCAATCCGTTTTGATCGTCAAGAGCTCACGCGTTAAAGTAAACTGACCGATCGCCGCCCGTAAATTTTCGCCCGCAACACCTTTGACCTCGGCCGCACGCTCAACCAAGGCTTCAATTGAGCCATACTCATCAATCCACTTAGCCGCAGTCTTGGGCCCAACCTTTTGTACCCCAGGCACGTTATCGACGGTGTCGCCCACCAACATCAGATAGTCAACAATTCGATTGGGCGCCACGCCAAACTTAAGCACAACGCCTTCTGGGTTGAGCTCTTCGTTTGACATGGTGTTGACCAAGGTAATGTGGCTGGTCACCAACTGCGCTAAATCCTTATCGCCGGTCGAGATCACGGTGTGGATGTCTTGCTCTTGTGCCCACTGGGCGAGTGTGCCGATGACATCGTCGGCTTCGACACCCGGCACACTGAGCACGCTCCAGCCCATCGCTCGGACGGCGGCGTGAATCGGTTCAATCTGGCTGGCGAGATCTTCGGGCATCGAAGGGCGATGTGATTTATAGTCAGGGTATAAATCATCGCGAAACGTTTTGCCACGCGCATCAAACACACAGGCGGCGTATTGCGCAGGGTAGTCAAGCAAGATTCTGCGCATCATGTTCACCACGCCATAAATGGCACCCGTGGGCTCGCCTTGCGTGTTACGTAAGTCGGGCATCGCATGAAAGGCGCGATACAGGTAACTTGATCCATCGACGAGCAATAAGGTTTTTTTCATGGGCCACAAAAAAGAAGAGATTTCGCTGATTCAGCAGCAAACAACCCAAATTATGTCAGAGATGGTGCTCGCCGCCGAGACTCTGGCCAATATTGGGCCGGCAATCAGCTTGTTTGGCAGTGCGCGTATCAAACCTGACTCAGAACATTATCAAAAAAGCGAAAAAATCGCGCAACTGTTAGCGAAAGCTGGGTTTGGCGTCATTGCCGGTGGCGGGCCTGGCATTATGGAGGCCGCAAACAAAGGGGCCTTTGAGGCGGGTGGCATCAGTATCGGGCTACATATCAAACTGCACCACGAAGCTCAAGCGAACCCGTTTTTGAGCATTGAGTTGCCGTTTCAGCACTTTGTATCGCGTAAATCGACCTTTTTTATGCACAGCCTGGCATACGTGGTGTTACCGGGCGGCTTTGGCACACTTGACGAACTGTTTGAGGCTCTTACCTTGATGCAGACCGGAAAAGTGCCCGCTGGCCCAGTGATCTTAGTTGGATCAGTTTTTTGGGGTGGTTTGATGCGCTGGATTCAAGAGCAGTTAACAGCCAACGGATTGATCGACGCCATTAACCCCAAGACCTTTTTTATTGCAGACGAGCCTGAGCAAGTTGTCGCTCATCTTCTTGATTTTTACAGAGAGCACCCAGAAATTCTTAAACTGCAACCAAATCGGCCAGTCTAAAAAAACGCGCTCAATCGAGCGCGTTTTTTCATTCTTGGCATAGTGAGTGCCGTTCGTATCAGCGAGCCTTAAGCGTCAGAGCGCGACATACGCTTGCGCTCGTTCTCTGTGAGATAGCGTTTGCGAATACGAATGCTCTTTGGTGTCACCTCAACCAATTCATCATCGCTGATAAACTCGACAGCGTACTCAAGATTGCAATCGACTGGGGTGACTAAGCGCACGGCCTCGTCGGTACCGGATGAACGCACGTTCGTGAGCTGTTTGCCACGGATCGGATTCACCACCAAATCGTTATCGCGACTATGAATACCAATCACCATACCTTCATACACTGGGTCATTGTGCGACACAAACATACGACCGCGGTCTTGAAGTTTCCAGATTGAGTAGGCAACTGCCTCACCGTCGTACTGGCTGATCAAGACGCCGTTATGACGCTCACCAAGCAAGCCATCTTTCACTGGACCATAGGCATCAAAGGTGTGACTCATCAAGCCATTACCACGTGTCATGGTCATGAACTCGCCCTGAAAACCAATCAACCCGCGGGCTGGCACACGGTATTCAAGACGGGTGCGCCCTTTACCATCGCTGACCATATCAAGCAGTTCGGCTTTACGGCGACCAAGCTCTTCCATCACAACGCCTTGAGTATTATCTTCAAGGTCAATAGTCAGATTTTCGTAGGGCTCTGTCTTGACGCCGTCTTCTTCATGAAACACCACGCGTGGTCGCGAAACAGCCATTTCATAGCCCTCACGCCGCATCGTTTCAATCAAAATCGTCAGATGTAACTCACCGCGGCCTGAGACCTCAAACACGGTGTCGTCATCAGTTTCTTTAAAACGCAACGCCATGTTGGACTTGATTTCGCGCTCGAGACGCTCACGCAACTGGCGGCTTGTGACGAACTTGCCTTCACGACCGGCCAGAGGGCTGGTGTTAACCATGAAATTCATGGTGAGCGTTGGCTCGTCGATTTTCAACAGAGGCAAGCCGACTGGGCTATCAGGTGAACAAATTGTCGTGCCGATCGCAATATCTTCAATGCCGTTCATCAGCACAATATCGCCCGCAATCGCGGTGTCTACGACTTCGCGCTCAAGGCCTTTAAATTTAAGCACCTGATTGACACGGCCTTTGAACGGTACGCCATCAGGCCCGTTCAGGCAGACCACTTCCATACCCGTTTTAATGCGACCTTGACGAATACGCCCAATCCCAATCTTACCGACGTAGGTGCTGTAATCGATTGACGAGATTTGAAACTGTAACGGCGCCTCAGGATCATCGTCGCGCATCGGCACGTACTTCAAAATAGAATCAAACAGTGGGCGCATATTACCCTCGCGCACATCAGGATTCATACCTGAAAAACCATTCAAGCCAGAAGCATAGACCACCGGAAAATCTAACTGTTCTTCGGTAGCGCCTAGTTTGTCAAACAACTCAAAGGTCGCATTAATCACATAATCAATACGCGCACCTGGACGATCGACTTTGTTGACCACAACGATAGGCTTCAAGCCCAGTGCCAGCGCTTTTTTGGTCACAAAGCGTGTTTGGGGCATTGGGCCCTCGACGGCGTCAACCAACAGCAATACACCGTCTACCATTGAGAGCACGCGCTCAACCTCACCACCAAAGTCAGCGTGACCAGGGGTGTCGACAATATTGATATGTGTGCCGTCATACTCAACCGCGCAGTTCTTTGAAAGAATCGTGATGCCACGCTCTTTTTCAAGATCGTTTGAATCCATGACGCGTTCGGTCATTTTTTCATTTGAACGAAAGGTGCCCGATTGACGCAAAAG
>CANKOW010000124.1 GCA_947484295.1 Alcaligenaceae bacterium
GATTTTGTCGCGGTGGCGGTGGGGGTCGATCAACCCTATCTGATGGTGACTTACCCCACCTCGCCGTATCAAAATTTGCAAGAGTTTGGGCAGTTTGCAAAACAAAAAAATGGCGGGGCGACTTTTGGTTCGACCTCATCGCAAACTGAACTGATCGGTGTGTTGTTTCAGACCTTGATCGAGACACGGATGCTGTACATCCCATACAAAAATGCGACGACTGCCGTGGTTGAGCTGTCGCGTGGTGATATTGACGTCATGGTGGCGAGCTTGCCCTCGGCGATCCCTTTGATCAACGCTGGCAAGCTCAAGGCTTTGGCGGTGACGGGTAATAAGCGCGTCGCGGCCTTGCCCAATGTACCAAGCGCAGCCGAAGCGGGATTTCCAGCCTTTGAAGCAAGTGGTTGGTACGGTATCGTCGCCCCTAAGGGGACGTCTGAGGCGATTGTGCAGTTCTTAAACAAGCACATCAATGCGATTTTGGCGATGCCTGACGTGCGAAAAAATTTGAGTGCTGCTGGCCTTGATGTCTTCACGGCCACCCCAGCCGAATTTACAGCCATGATTGCGCGCGACTATCAACGCTGGGGTGCACTCGCTCAAACACACAAATCCATGAGGAAATAAACATGACAACGACACGCAAAGGCCCGCTGGCCAGATTCAAAGTGCTTGATCTGACACGCTTGCGCTCAGGGCCTACGGCCGTTCGTCAGCTCGCGGATTGGGGGGCCGATGTGATTAAGATCGAAACTCCCGAGGCCTTAGGTGTGAGTGATGGTTGGGGGGACAGCCGTCTGGGCCCCGATTTTCAAAACTTGCATCGTAATAAGCGCAGTTTGACGCTGAACTTAAAAGAAGCAGAAGGGATTGCCATTTTTAAAAAGATGGCAGACCAAGCAGACGTCATCATCGAAAATTTTCGACCCGATGTGAAATTTAGACTAGGGATCGATTACGAGAGCCTCAGTCGCACTAACCCAGGCTTGGTGTATGCAAGTATTTCTGGCTTTGGACAAGACGGCCCCTATGCCAAGCGGCCTGGTTACGATCAGATCGTGCAGGGCATGGGTGGCTTGATGGCGATTACCGGGTTGCCAGGTCAGGGGCCAGTGCGTGCAGGTATTGCGGTGGCGGATTCGGCGACTGGCTTGTTTTGTGCGCTAGGCGTCTTGACGGCACTTCTAGAGCGTGAAGAGTCGGGTAAAGGTCAGTGGGTGCAAACATCTTTGCTTGAGTCAATGATTGGCATGCTCGACTTTCAGGCCGCACGTTGGTTAATCAATAAAGAAATCCCTGAACAAGCCGGTAATGATCACCCGACTTCGATCCCGACAGGCGTGTTTCCTACTGCAGACGGCCATATCAACATCGCGGGCGCCGGGGCCCAACAGATGTGGGAAAGACTTTGTAAAGCTTGCGGTGCTGAGTATTTATTGGCGAAAGAAGAATACAAAACAGGCAAGCTTCGTTCGAATAATCGCCTGGCACTCAACCAAGAGCTCTATGCGATCACCCGTACGCGTTCGACGCAAGAGTGGATCGAACGCTTTGAAGCAGCGAGCGTTGCCTGCGGCCCGATTTACACAATGGATCAGGTCTTTGCCGATGCGCAGACCCGCCACTTAGGGATTGCGACGCCAGTGCACCATCCCGAACTTGGTGACATTGAAGTGGTGGGCCAGCCCGTTGGGCTATCGCGTACCCCAAGCGAAATCCGCACGGCCACTCCTGCCAGAGGCGGCGAAACCGATGAGGTGATGCGTGAGTTCGGTTATGGCGCTGCGCAAATCGCTGATCTGCGCGCTCGGCTTGTGATCTAACAGTTGACAACTAAAATAGTGAGGCAAACAAAATGTATGTAAAGACACTCAAGCAGTTCACCTATGGCTTGGTAATGCTCCTTGGTATGGCTGGCACGGCGCTGGCGCAGGATACCTATCCAACCAAGCCTGTCAAACTCATTGTGCCGCTTGCCGCAGGTGGAGCAAGCGATGTCGTGGCGCGCATTTTTGCAGCCAAGCTTAGCGAACGTCTAGGCCAGCAGGTCATCGTTGAAAACCGTCCAGGCGCTGAAGGCTTGATCGGTGTCGATGCGGCGGTAAAGTCGGCCCCGGATGGTTACACCCTAGTGCTAGGCTCAAGCACAACGCTGGCCGCAAACTTTCATTTGCGCAAGACCTTGCCATTTCATCCAGTGAAAGACCTCGCGCCTGTATCGATGGCGTTTCAAGGTTTCTTCAATATTTTGGTGATCAACGCGGCGGTGCCAGCAAAGAACCTAAAAGAGTTTATTGCCTTGGCTAAGTCTCAACCTGGCAAGCTCGATTACGGCACCGCCACGAGTGGTTCAAAGATTTGTGTCGAGACCTTCAAAGCGATGGCGGGCGTTGACTTGCAAATGGTCAATTACAAAAGTTCACCCCAGGCGCTCAATGATTTGATGGGCGGGCAATTGCAGCTGATTTGTGAGCCGGTGGCCACTGCGATGCCGAATATCTTGGCTGGTCGTTTGCGCGCGCTTGGTGTGACCAGTGCCACGCCGCATCCGGCAGCACCAGGCTTACCGACTGTGGCGCAAGAGGGTCTGCCGGGCTTTGAATACTCGGCATGGGTGGCCGTGTTTGCGCCCGCTCAAACCCCGACTGCTGTGATTGGTCGACTCGAAAAAGACATCGCTTGGGTGTTGAACGACCCCGACACGATTAAAAAAGTACAAGCAGCTGGTGTTGAGCCGATGCCCGGTGATGGCAAAGCCCTAGCCAAACTATTGAATGCTGAAATTGAGCGAGCCGGCAATGTGGTGAAGGCCGCGAAGCTTCAACCCGAATAGATAAGGAACCTCATGGCAGGGTTACAAAAAATTTACTTGATTCACGCCGGTGATGTTTCAATGAAGCCGGCGTTAGCAAGTTTCGCGGCCTTATGGCCCGAGGCGCGTGTGATGAATCTGTTAGAAGATTCTCTCGTACAGGATGTTCGCGAAGCAGGGCGCTTGCCGGATTCAATTCCGCAACGCTTTGATCTGCTGGGGCAGTATTGTGTTGCCGCCGAGGCGACGGCCATACTGTTTACCTGCTCGGCGTTTGGCGCAACGATCGAGGGGTTGAAACTTAAACACCCGATTCCGATCCTGACACCCAACGAAGCCTTATTTGAAGAGGTGATCGAGCGTGGTGGTAAGGTCGCGTTGTTGACAACCTTTGGGCCGTCTATCCCGGCGCTCACAGAAGAGTTAAACGAAATGCTGGCGCAGCGAGGTACTAAGCTTGAGGTTGACGCCATGCTCGTTGAGGGGGCGTTCGATGCCCTGCTTGTGGGGGATCACGCCAAGCATGATCAGATCATTGCAGATAAAGTTGCGACACTGAAGGGCTACAACACGATCGTATTTGGTCAGTTTTCGATGGCCTCGGCTGCAGCACAGGCGCAAAAACTCTCATCGGTGCCGGTACTGACGACACCCGATTGCGCGGTCCGTAAATTAAAAAAAATACTGCTAGGATGACGACATGGTCTACGACGACTTTCAGTTTTTAAAATTTGACCGGCCAGATGAAGGGGTGTTGTTGATCACGTTGAATCGGCCTGAGGTCATGAATGCCACGAATGCCCGCCTGCATTGGGAGCTCACCAAGATTTGGGACGTTGTGCAAAATGACCCCCAAACTAAGGTGGCGATCGTGACGGGTGCGGGTGATCGTGCGTTTTCGGCGGGTGGTGATCTGGCCTGGGTTGAAACCATGGTGGGCAATCCCGAGCAAATTGCGATCGTCAAGCAAGAGGCGGCCGATGTGGTCTACAACATGCTGGCATGCGATAAGCCAATCATTTCTGCAATCAATGGGATGGCGGTTGGCGCTGGCTTGGCGGTTGCCTTGCTTGCTGATATCAGCATCATTTCTGAAAAGGCAAAATTCACCGATGGTCACGTCAAGCTCGGCGTTGCCGCGGGCGATCATGCCGCCATCATCTGGCCTTTATTGTGCGGCATAGCCAAGGCAAAATATTATTTGATGACGGCTGATTTTATCGATGGTAAAGAAGCTGAGCGTATCGGTTTGGTGACCTTTTGCGTACCGCACGAAGAGTTGATGCCCAGAGCCTTTGCGATTGCAAACAAGCTATCGGTTGGTAGTCAGACTGCGATTCAGAATACAAAAAAATCGTTGAATAACTGGATGCGAATGGCGGGACCAATATTTGACAATTCCCTCAGCTTAGAGATGTTTGGATTTTTAGGGGCTGACGCACGCGAAGGCCTGGACGCAGTAAAAAACAAACGTGCTCCGAAATTTCCATCGGCACAACCAAAGACCTAAGGAACGCAGAATGAAAGCAGCATGGTACGAAAAAAATGGTGAGGCCCGCGAGGTGTTGGTACTTGGCGAGATGCCCACACCCGAAGTCGGTGCGGGCGAGGTGCGCGTCAAAATCAGCGTGTCGGGTGTCAACCCCTCAGATGTGAAATCGCGCCGTGGTCGTGCCTTGACCGCTCCGCGCATTATTCCTCACAGCGATGCCGGTGGTGTGATCGACGCGGTTGGTGCTGGGGTCTCGAGCAGCCGTATCGGGCAACGCGTCTGGACCTGGAACGGTCAGTTCGGGCGTCCCTTTGGTACCTGTGCGCAGTACATCGTATTGCCTGAAGCGCAAGCGGTTACTCTGCCCGATAACACTAATTTTGATGCCGCTGCGTGTATGGGGATCCCCGGTCTGACGGCCTTTGAGGCCGTGCGTCGTTGTGGCGACCTAACAGGTAAAACTGTTTTGGTGATTGCCGCGGCAGCTGCTGTTGGGCATTACGCGGCACAAATGGCGGTGCTTAAAGGTGCACGCGTGATTGGTACCGTCAGTTCTGAGGTCAAGGCAGCACATGCTCGTGCAGTGGGAGTGGCTGAAACGATCAATTACAAAACAGAGAACGTGGCCGAACGTGTGAAGGCACTGACAGGCGGGCGCGGTGTGGATGCCATTATTGATATGGATTTTTCAACCACAGCAGATCTTGTTCGCCAAGGTGCACTTTCACCGCACGGTACCGTGGCTTGCTATGGCTCAAACGAATACGCTGATCCGTTGATTCCGTTCAGAGTGTGCTTGTTCAATACGCTGAGTTTTCAGTTCTTCTTGGTGTACGACCTCACACCAAGTGAGCGCACGTTTGCGTTGAAAGAGCTCAACGTTTTGTTGGCCTCGGGCAAGTTGGTACATGCGATTGGCGCGCGCTACCCCTTGTCAGAGATTGTTTCCGCGCACGAGGCCGTAGAGCAGGGCAAAGTCATGGGTAACGCGGTGATTGATATCTCTATTGCTTAGTTGAAATCCCGGCTTTTTTGATCACGTCACCCCAGCGCGCATAGTCTTTGAGGTAAAACGTCTCAAAATCTTTGGGGGTACCTGGCATCACAATGGCGCCACCGTCTTCAAGTTTTTTCTGCAACTCCGGCACAGCCAAGGCTTTGTTCATGGCCGCATTGACTTTGTCGATGATCGCTTGAGGGGTGCCTGCAGGCGTCATCAACCCGTACCAGACTGAAGCGACCATGCTGGGGTAGCCAAGCTCGGTGAAGGTGGGTAAATCAGTGAGTTGGCTGTTACGTTTGACGCTAACAGCGGCGATTGGCCGAAGCTTGCCGCTTTTAATATGTGGCAATAAGGATGGGATGCCATCAAACATCATGTCGACTTGGCCGCTTGCAACATCGACCACCGCGGGTGCCGAGCCTTTGTAGGGCACATGCACCATATTGAGTTTAGTTTCGGTTTTAAACAGCTCGCCAGACAGATGCGGAGCACTACCCGTGCCTGCAGAGGCAAAACTTAGCTGCTTACCCTGTGCCAGTGCGATGAGCTCTTTGACGGATTGCACAGGTAATTGTGCGTTAACGGCCAAAATGATCGGAAACTCAGCGATGGCGGCAACGGAGACGAGGTCTTTGAATGGGGCGTAGGGGAGATTTTCGTAAAAATAGGGGCCAATACCGTGCGTAGAGATGCCCGCCTGTAGCAGGGTGTAGCCATCGGGTGCCGCACGCGCGACCAGCGCACTGGCGATGGTGCCGTTTGCCCCAGCTTTGTTTTCAACCAGAACCGTGGTGCCTAATTCTTTGCCAAAACGCTCAGACAGGGTACGTGCAACAAAATCAGCGGCTCCGCCTGGCGGTACGGTGACGATGAGGCGAACGGGCTTATCGGGGTAGTTGGCAACAGATGTCGCCGGTTGTGCGGGGCTGACAGCGCTAAGCATGACAGACACAAGACCGAATAAACCTTTGAACCAGTATTTTGAGCGCAGCATTGAGAACCTTGTCAGTAAAGTTAAAGCACTAGCATAATTATGCACCAACTGCGCATGCAATATCTGTGCCAAGGGTAGCAACCGCGCTGCCCGTCGCGGTTCAAGATCAAGACCAAGACAAGGTTCAAGACCGAATTCAAGGCGAAGCCTTTCGCCGGTCTGCTCTAAAATCAGAAAAATTACACCAACTAGGACTTCCCTTGAATATCAAACTTGCTGAAAACTTTCGCGCCGTGTTTTACGCGCCTTTTTACGCTACGCACGCTTTGGGGCTGTTCGCCGAGCAAGGCGTCACAATCACCTTGCTCGATTCGGCTTCGCCCGGGGCTGGGATTGCTGAGTTGGCAAAAGGCAATATTGATGTCATGTGGGGCGGGCCGCTTCGCGTGATCAAAGAACGCGATCAGTTTGAGCGCACAGAGGGCTCGCTTGTGGCCTTTTGTGAAGTTGCAGCCAAAGATCCGTTTTTTTTGGTGCGCCGCAGGCAGTCGCCACGCACTTCAACCCGATCATTAGATCGTGTAAACGAGCTGAGTCATTCAGGCAAAGAGTCAGCAGCAGACTTAGCGGTCAATCAGAACCAGCAAAGTCAGCCATTCACGCTCAAAGACTTAGTTGGTCTGCGTTTCGCTTCGGTGTCTGAGGTACCGACACCATGGTTGTGTCTGCAACAAGATTTGCGCGATGCTGGCGTTGATCCCACTAAGCTCGATCGTGTCGCAGACCGCAGCATGCAAGAGAACCTTGATGCACTGATTAGCGGTGAGTTCGATGTGATTCAGGTCTTTGAGCCCTATGTCTCGCTTGCCTTGGCACACGATGACCTTGAAGTCGTGCACGCGGCCAGCCAGCGTGGCTACACGGCTTACACAACCTTTATTTCAACCTTCGAAGGCATGCAGCGTAATCAGACTGGGTTCGAAACCATGATTTTGGCCATCGAGCAGTTTAGGCCATGGTTAGCTGTGCATGGGCCAGACGAATTAGCACGCGTCGTGAAACCGTTTTACCCTCACTTGGATCTTGAGGTCTTAACGCAATGCCTCAGGCGCTATCATGCAGCCGAACTCTGGACATGCCGCCGCGCGATCTCACGACAGGGCTTTGCGCGCTTGGCCGCGAGTATGCTCGATTCAGGTTACATCAAGCAGGTGGCGCGCTACGAAGATTGTGTGGCGGCAAGTGCCTATGAAGGCTGACGCGAGCCGAGCCTAAAGATTCAGTACAAACACTGAACAATCTCGACAGCCAGCGTTAGCTGCTGAGCATATTTGTCAGTGAGCGATGAGCGTGTCAAGCGAAGACAGTGGCGCAAAACTCTCGGCGTTTGCCATCGGCCAGCCCACCTGAAAGACCGGGCGCTGAAGATCACCCGCCAGCAACGAACCAGGAGTAATGCCTGGATACAGGGTAGAAAGCAGGCTGACGTGATTGTCTACAGTGCGGCAAGCAATATGTGTCGTGGTGAGGTCTTTTGGGTGTTGCAGGCCCGAGGCTTGCAATAACTCGGCCAAGGCGTGAAGGGTGTTTTGGTGAAAATGTGCCACGCGCGGTGCTTTATCTAAAGGCACCAAGGCGCGTTGGCGTTCGGGGTCTTGGGTAGCGACCCCCGTGGGGCATCGCCCCGTATGGCATTGCTGCGCTTGAATGCAGCCAATCGCAAACATAAAGGCCCGCGCACTGTTGCACCAATCTGCCCCCAAGGCAAAGGTACGCGCCATATCAAAGGCTGACACGATTTTTCCGGAGGCGCCAATTTTGATGCGGTCACGCAAATTTAAGCCGACCAAGGTGTTGTGCACTAGGCGAATCGCTTCGCGTAAGGGCGTGCCCACGTGGTCCACAAACTCGATTGGCGCAGCGCCCGTGCCACCCTCTGAGCCATCGACCACAATAAAGTCTGGCGTGATGCCCGTCTTAACCATCGCTTTTGCGATGGCAAACCACTCCCAGGCATGACCAATACATAGCTTGAAACCAAGGGGTTTGCCGCCTGATAAAGTGCGCAGGCGTTGCACGAAATGCAAGAGGCCGACGGGGCTGTCAAACTCAGAGTGCGCCGAGGGCGAGTTACAGTCTTCACCAATGTTCACGCCCCGGGCCGCTGCGATTTCAGCGGTGACTTTACTGCCGGGCAAAATACCGCCGTGCCCAGGTTTTGCACCTTGAGACAGTTTGATCTCAATCATTTTCACTTGAGGCAACAACGCATTGGCAACAAAGTGCGACTTTGAAAAGCGCCCCTGCTCATCACGGCAGCCAAAGTAACCCGAGCCGATGTTCCAGATCAGGTCTCCGCCAGGTTGGCGATGGTAACTGCTAATGCCACCTTCGCCCGTGTCATGGGCAAAACCCCCAAGTTTGGCGCCTTCGTTTAAGGCCAACACGGCATTTGCGCTGAGCGCACCGAAGCTCATTGCCGAAATATTCAGTACAGATAACGAAACCGGCTGGGTACAGGCCGGGCCACCGATTGTCAGGCGAAAGTTTGTGTCTGCGATGGTTGAAGGAGCAAGAGAATGGTTAATCCATTCATACTGCTCGTCATAGACATTAAGCTGTGTCCCAAAGGGACGTTTATCGATCTCTTGCTTGGCACGCTGATAAACCAGTGAGCGACTGGCTCTTGAGAAAGGCGCCTCATCGGTATCATTTTCAAAAAAATACTGACGAATGGCTGGGCGCAAATCCTCAAAGAGATAACGTAGGTGCCCAATGATTGGGTAATTACGCAATATCGCGTGATGCGTTTGCGTCAAGTCGTGGATACCCAGTGCGCAGAATCCCCAAGCAATCGCGGCCACTAGCCACCAAAAAATTGAACCCCCACCTTGCAGCGCAAAATAGGGCGCCAGTACTCCAAAGGCCAACGCGACCCATAAGGCGAGATATCGAAATAAAAACAAGGCCATGGTGGGCTCCGGTCGTATAATTTTTTGTCTAGGAGAAAGTATGACGCTTCCCGATCATAGATCTGAAATTGCTACCGATCAAAGTGCCCGGCCGAAACAATCTGAGACACGGACCGAGCTGCAGTCAGATTCTTGGCGTCTGCAAATAGGTGACTGGCCGACTTTACAGGCAAACGCCGCAGCGATTCGACTCGAAGTGTTTGTGCACGAGCAGCAAGTTCCCCTAGAAGAAGAGATTGATGCGTTGGATGCCGAATGCATACATGCTGTGGCGTTTGATGCTCAAGACTGTGCGTTGGCCACTGGGCGTCTGTTGCCCGATGGCCACATTGGCCGGATGGCTGTGCTCAAAGCTGTGCGTGGGCAGGGGCTAGGGAGTGCAGTCCTTCACGCCCTCATGCAGCAAGCCCGACAAAAAGGTTTTGTCGAAGTGGTGTTGTCTGCACAGACGCACGCCCAAGCGTTTTATGCACGCCATGGCTTTTCGCCCGAGGGCGCAGAGTACCTTGATGCCAATATCCCGCACGTGTTGATGCGCAAGGCGTTATGAGGCGACCTCTCGTTACCAGACGAAGACGTGTGACAGAGGGACAAAGTGTTCAAGCGGGATAACGCGTTTTAGCGCGACTTGGCGTTGTGCTTCGGCAAAGCGTGATTGTGCAATGACTTAAAAACAAAAAAGCCTCGAAAATCCAAGCTGAATTTTGAGGCATTATCATAAAAGCCAGGTACTTTATGCTTTACACTTCGATGGTGCCCAGGAGAGGACTCGAACCTCCACACCTTTCGGCACACGGACCTGAACCGTGCGCGTCTACCAATTCCGCCACCTGGGCCTAACTTGTACTCAAACGCCACGCATTATAAGCGAGATTTTAGCTTTGGCAAAACGCCTCCCA
>CANKOW010000125.1 GCA_947484295.1 Alcaligenaceae bacterium
AATCCTAGGCAGCGACGACGCTGCCTTCGCTCTCAAAAATGGGGTCGCATAATAATGAAAATAATTCATATCGTCGTTCTCGCCTTACTAACCTTCGCGAACGTTACGCAGGCACAAGTCTCAGAGTATCCAAATCGCTCGATCAAGATCTTGGTGCCCCTTGCCGCCGGCAGCGGCACCGATAATGCCGCTCGTTATTTTGGACAACAGCTTGCCGGCTTGCTCGGGCAATCCGTGGTCATTGAGAATCGCCCAGGTGCTAATGGCATGATTGCGGGTACGGCAGTCAAAAACGCCCCAGCCGATGGCTACACGATTTTTTTAGGGACGCTGAGCCCCCTTGGTCTGAATGAACTAGTCATGAAGGGGCCTTTTCCCTATGATGCCATCAAAGACTTTAAGCCAGTATCAGGCCTCACTCGTGGCATGGGCGCGTTTGTGGTGCCGGGCAATTCACCCTACAAAACTCTTGCAGAGCTTGTCGCAGCCGCTAAAGCCTCCTCGCGTCCGTTCAATGTCGGCACCTATGCCACGTCGTATCAGTTAACGTTAGATTGGTTCAACACAATTTCTGGTGTCAAGTTTGTAGGGGTACCTTACAAGGGTGCGGCACCAATCTTTACTGATTTAATTGGCAATCAACTCGATTGGGGCGTGCTCAATTTAAGCGGCGTCTCTACGCTCTTGATCTCTGGAAAACTTCGCGCCGTTGCCGTCACGGGCGATACTCGTGCGCCTGAGTTTCCAGATATCCCGACCGTGAAAGAAAGTGGCTACCCTGAATACTCTAACTATCTTTGGACCTCTTTATACGTTCGCACTGAAACACCCGATCACATTACGAACAAGCTGGCTGCTGCGCTGCAACAAGTACTAACCTCGCGTCAGGCACAAGAGTATCTGGTGACGACAGGCGGAGGTGAGCTCATGCCTTTTGGGCCCGCGCAAATGCGAAAGATGCAACTTGATGAAATTGAACGATTTCGCGACATCATAAAGACGTCAGGTTTTAAGCTGGAATAGTGGCCTTCTTTCACCTTCAGCATTTGAATCCTGTCAAAGAAAATTTCGAATCATGCGAATGCAAAGTATTGAACAGGGCATGAGTACTGCCTACTATGCTCAACATCACGGTCAACAACCTGCAGTGATTGAAGTCGACCGGGTGACAAGCTTTGCGCAACTCAATGCTCACGCCAATCAGTTAGTCAGGGCTCTTAGACAACGAGGTATCAAAGCAGGCGATGCTGTTGCCCTTCTCTGTTCAAACCGACTTGAGTTTATAGAAGTGATCGTGGCGCTTGAGCGCTCGGGCTTACGCATCACGCCTATTAATACGCATCTGACGGGCGACGAGGTTGGCTACATCCTTGACAACTGTGAAGCAAAGGCCTTTATTGCAGAAGCTCGTTATGCCGCGCAAGCCCAGGCTGCAGTCGTTCTTGCCAAGCGTGCTGAGGTTAAGTTCGCGATCGGTGGCGATATTGCAGGGTTTGATGCATACGAACAAGCGTTAAGGCCTCAACCAGCCCATGATATCGAAGATCCAACGCTGGGCAGCAGAATGCTCTACACCTCTGGCACAACCGGGCGCCCCAAAGGTGTCTACCGTGATCCAGCTTACGCACTTCCGTCGGTGATGGCGTCAGTTGAGTTAGCAAATACAGCTGGTTATCAAGTCGCGACCGGTCACTTGCATCTCTGCGCCGGGCCTTTGTATCACGCAGCACCACTTGGTTACTCTCTAGCGCAGCCGCTTCTTGCAGGAGTGGGCGTGGTATTGATGAATCGCTGGAATAGCGAAGAGGCCTTGCGCCTCATTCAACAGCATCGCATCACGCACACGCATATGGTGCCAACGATGTTTCATCGCCTGTTGTCTTTGCCCCAAGAGGTTAAAGACAAGCACGACCTCTCGTCGCTGCAGTTTGTGATCCATGGCGCAGCCCCTTGCTCGGTACAACTAAAAAGTGCCATGATCAAATGGTGGGGTCCCATTCTGTCTGAATATTACGCAGCCACTGAAGGCCGTGCTGTCAGTGTTACCTCTACTGATTGGCTAAAAAGACCAGGCACAGTCGGCAAACCGAACCCCCTCGATCAGGTTTGTATTTTGGATGAGCAGGCACAAGCGCTAGCGCCAAATACCGCCGGTACGATTTATATCAAAGCCCCTGCCGTTGGACGCTTTAACTATTTCAAAGACGACGGCAAAACCGCAAGCTCTTATCGAGGCGATTACTTCACCTTAGGCGATATCGGCTATTTGGATGAAGGCGGTTGGCTGTTCTTAACCGATCGTAATGCCAATCTGATTATTTCGGGTGGCGTCAATATTTATCCAACAGAAATTGAGGCCGTTTTACTGACACACCCTGCAGTGGGTGACGTGGGCGTGATCGGCGTGCCTAACGAAGAATGGGGCGAAGAGGTCAAAGCAGTGATTGAACTTCAAGCAGGTATTTCAAGTTCAACCGAGTTAGTGGCCGAGCTTCTTGCCTTTTGCAAAGAGCATCTCGCAACGTTTAAGTGCCCTCGCAGTATTGATTTTTCTGAAAAACTACCTCGCCTAGATAACGGTAAACTGTATAAACAGGGCTTGCGCGAGCAATATCGTGCCGCAGCAGCTAACAAGTAAAGAGAGAAACAACATGTCTGAGTTTGCAACATACGCAGTACAAGGCGAGATTGCTGTTATCTCAATGAACAAGCCACCGATTAACGGTTTGGGTGCTGCGCTGCGCGAGGGGATCGGGGCCGGTTTAACCCAGGCACTCAACGATCCGAACGTAAAAGGTATTGTTTTGATCGGTACGCCTCGTGCTTTTTCGGGTGGTGCAGACATTACTGAATTTGGTACCCCAAAGACCACTCATGAGCCGACTCTTCGTACTGTTGTTCAGACGATGGAAGCCGGCAACAAACCCGTGGTTGCCGCCATTAGTGGCTTTTGCCTTGGTGGAGGTCTTGAACTGGCGCTCGGCTGTCACTTTCGAATCGCCTTGGCCGATGCAACCTTAGGATTGCCAGAAGTCAAACTTGGCATCTTGCCAGGCGGTGGTGGCACTCAACGTTTGCCGCGCCTCCTTGGCTTTGAAAAAGCCGTTGACATGATTGTGGCGGGTGTACATCTTCCGGCTAGCAAATTTAAAGATACGTTGTTGCTCGATCAAATCGTTGAAGGCGATTTACTTGAGGCGGCGCTCGCCTTCGCGCGCAAGGTCATCGCACAAAACGAACCGCTCAAGCGTGTGCGTGATCGCACAGTACCCGATATCCCAACCGACGAAGCGCTGGCCGAAAAAAGAAAAGCAGTCGTCGCAGCCGCTAAACGCTTTCCAGCGCCTGTCAGTTGCTTTGATGCAGTCTGCGCTAGTTTCAAATCGGCCTCGTTCGATGCTGGCTTAGCCGAAGAACGACGCCTGATCACTGAGCTCTTCAAATCACCAGAATCACACGCACTGCGCTACACCTTTGCCGCCGAACGCGCCGCAGCAAAAATCCCAGGTTTACCTGATGACACGCCTTTACGTTCAATTAAAAAAGTTGGTGTGATTGGCGCCGGCACCATGGGTGGCGGCATCACCATGAATTTCATCAGCGCAGGTCTACCCGTTGTGCTGCTCGAAACCAAACAAGAGGCGTTAGACAAGGGCTTGGCGACGATTCGTAAAAATTACGAAACCTCAATGAAAAAGGGTAAGCTCACACAGGCGCAACTCGACGCATGCATGGCTCTGATCCAACCAACGCTAAGTTATCAAGATTTCAGCGATGTCGATCTAGTCATTGAAGCCGTGTTTGAAAACATGGACGTCAAAGAGCAAGTCTTTAAAACGCTCGATGGCGTGATGAAACAAGGTTCGATTCTGGCCTCAAATACCTCAGCGCTCAACATCGATCAGATCGCGCAGTTCACCCAGCGCCCGCAAGACGTCATTGGTTTGCATTTCTTCAGCCCTGCCAATGTGATGCGGCTGCTTGAAGTGGTGCGTGGCGACAAGACTGCTCCCGACGTACTGGCCACCTGCATGAACATGGCTCGCAAGATTAAAAAGATTGCCGTGGTCTCGGGTGTGTGTGACGGCTTTATTGGCAACCGAATGTTGGCTCAGTACCGCGCGGCGGCTAACGAACTGATGGTTCAAGGTGCGCTCCCTCAACAAATCGATGGCGCCATTCAGGCCTTTGGTTTTGCGATGGGTCCATTCAGAGTTGCCGATTTGGCCGGTTTGGATATTAGCTGGGCCGGGCGCAAGCGCCGTGCTGCAGCAAGCCCAACACCGGTCGCACCGATTGTTGACGATTGGATCTGCGAGGCGGGTCGCTTTGGGCAAAAGACTGGGGCCGGCTGGTATCGCTACGAGGCGGGCAAGCGCGATGCGATCCCTGACCCGATCGTCGAAGCCATGATCGCCAAATACCGTGCAGAGAACGGCATCAAACCCCGCAAAATCGAAGATAGCGAGATCATTGAGCGCTGCATGTTCGCCTTGGTCAACGAGGCTGCACGCATCCTTGAAGAGCGCATCGCCGCGCGGGCTTCGGATGTGGATATTGTGTATTTGAACGGCTATGGGTTTCCAGCCCACGTCGGCGGGCCGATGCATTATGCCAACACGGTGGGTTTGCCAAAGGTCTTACAACGCCTCAAAGACTTTGCCTCAGAGCCAGGTGCCAATCCAAAGTGGCAACCGGCAGCGCTGATCGTACGTTTAGTTGAGCGCGGCACTGGGTTTAACTAATGAAGACCTCTGTCAATCACACTTACAGAAAATCTTCATAAGAAAGACCCCAATACTACTGAAATAGTATTGGGGTCTATTTTCTGCGAAGATCGATTCGACTAGCATGCATCGATACCGATGGTTTCAAGCTGAAATATAAAATATCTATAAGTAATTGAATTTAATAAATTTTAATTTCATCAAATTAGTACATTTAATAATTCTTATTAGTACATCTTAATCATTTAATCGCCTGTGTAAGCATCGCTCGGCGCACCCCAACTCGTATACCCGCCATCAACTGGCAGGGTTACACCAGTAATAAATGCAGCCTGATCCGAGGCTAAAAATAACATCGCATCAGCAATGTGGCGTGGTTCGCCCATATGACCCATGGGAGTGCGTCGCTCGACAACACTCTTGTCTAGCAGGCCCTCATCGACGATGGCCTGCACTAAGGGCGTCAAGATGTAGCCAGGTGCAATCGCATTGACGCGAATACCGGCGGCACCCCATTCGCACCCTAGCGTACGGGTAATCATCGAAATCCCCGCCTTGGCAGCGCTATAAGCGTTGCGATACGTCAAACCAATCACGCCTGCAATCGAACTGATATTGATGACGTTGCCCTTACCCTGCTTAAGCATGTGCACAGCGCAAGCTTTGGTCATCATGTAGGTGCCTGTCAGATGGATATCCAACAAGCGCCGAAAGTGCATCATGTCTTGCTCGACCGTTGGCTTCACTCGGTCGGCAATACCGGCGCAGTTAATCAAGACATCCACGCGACCGTATTTTTTAATCACCGTGTCGACCACGTGATTGACCTGAGCCTCATCGGCAACATCACAAGCTAAGCCCAAGTGTTGCGAACCCAGTTGTTGAGCAACACTCTTTGCAGCCGCCTCTTGAAGATCGGCAATCACAATCGTTGCACCTTCTTTGGCAAAGCCATGTGCAGCAGCCAACCCAAGGCCACTTGCACCACCAGTAATTAAAACAACGTACGGTTTCAGTTCGGGATACATGGTTGTCCTTTTTTGATTATCTCGTTATAAACCCTTGCTCTCACTGCCTACAAACGCTAATCCACTTACCCGCTGAGATCCGGTTAGGCTACCTTCCCTCTCCGACGATAAATCATCAAACCAAACGCTAACACCACCAGCAATGCTGGGATCAATGCAATATTCAGCACCTTGATCCAAAACTGTAGCGCGTCACTATCTGCCCTCAGATCTTTACGAACGTCTTTTAATTCACGACGCTTCTCGGCAGCCACCTTCCGAAACTTATCCACTTCGGCTTGCTGCTCTTTCGTTAAGATTGCTGCGCCTGCAGCCGCGCCAGGTACAGGTGCAGTTTTTTGTAGTGCCTGCAATTTTTCTTGTGTTGCCTGCAGACTATCTTGAATATCTTTGATTTTTTCTGTGTAGGCTTGTTGAGCACGGGTCTCCATTTCTTTGATCACTGTAAATGGACGCGTCGCACTCTGCCTTGTACGCAGTGAAATCAACGCAGCGTCGCCAGCGTACTGATCAACTAAAGCCTGTACAAACGCCAAGTTACCGTTGATCGGATACACCAGACGCTGGCCAAGCAAGTCTTGAATCTGCACGGCAGCGCCGTCATTAATAAAATCAGTGTCAGCAATCAAGACCAAAGAATTATCTGCAGTGCCTTTGGCGATATGCGGTGCAAACACCTCAGGCACCTCTTCTTCCGGTTTTTTAGCGGTGTCAGTTGGTGCGGCTGCAGACTCAGCTGCGGGCTTATCCTCACCGGCAGGCTTGTCTTTGGCGGCCTCGTCTTCAGGCTTTTTCTCTGGCTTCGGCTTGGGCGGACGACCATCTGGAAAAGCGGAATTGAACTTGCCTTGCAGACGTAGCGCAATCGGCAATTCTTGACCCCCAGCTTTAAAGCCAGCCGTCGCCTTGTCGCCGCGATCTTGGCCGCGCGCGGCCTCGATTAAGGCAGAGTACTTTGATGAATGCATCAAAACTTCTTGCTTGAGGCCCGCGACTGGCTGACCACTAAAGGCACCAATGAATGGAAACAAAGTCCCACCCAGGCGTGCCGTGGCCACGTCGGTTTGATCATAAGCAGAGTCGTTTAGGCTCAGCAGCGTTGGCAGCGCGCTTGGTCCTTTACCAACCATGTACTGCATGTCTGAGAGCATCTTGGTGGTGTCAAGCGAAATACCCCACGCCTTGGTCAGTCTTTCAAGATTTGAGGGGATGCCGGTTGGCTCCATCCCGCGTTGGCCCGGCGCAACATCAAAAAAGGCGAACGGATCCAGCAAGGCAATCAGTTTGCCACCACGCATCACGAACTGATCAATACTGTATTCAGCATGCTCGGTGATGCCACGCGGATGATGAACCAACAGTACCTTGACCTGTGGATCAATATCTTTGCCATCCATCGGCACCTGAACGACTTTGTAATCTCGCTCGAGTTCTGAAATAAATACTTGTTTAGGTGAAGGTGGTACACCCATCATCGGGAAACCAGAATTACCAAATACTGGCATCGGGCTCATGACCCCTAACACCGTCTTCTCTTTTTCAGTCACACTCGTAATGGCGCGTGTAATGTCGTACTCAAGCAAGCGCTCGCGATCCATCGCGATATTAGACATTGCCGATTTACGATCGCCCTGCCTAACCGCAAGGCCCAAATAAAAGCGATCGCCATTATCGAGAGATTGTGCTTGCACGCCATCCGCCGTGGCAGTCTCTTCTTGATCAGAATCAGGCTGAGGATCAGAGATCTCGATTGAGATTTTGCCACCGCTTGCGTTGCGGTACTCGATCAACAAGTCTTGCACTCGACGGCCATAGCCCTTTAACACCAAGGGCATACCCGCTTCAGATTGAGAAAAATAAAACCGAATTGTGATCGGTGCTTGTAATTTTTTTAGTACCTCGCGAGTCCCTTCAGATAAGGTATAACTTTTGGCTTGCGTCAAATCTACGCGCGAATAATAAAAGTACGCGAAGACATTGACCGCTACCAAACTGGCGACTGCCAGCGCGATCACTACAAAAGAGTTTCGATATAAACGATTCAGCATGATCACCCCTTAACCCGCACGATGACCGCGCAAGACCACACCTGTGGCAAATAATGAAAAAACCGAAATAGACACGAAATAAATGACATCACGGCTATCCAGAATCCCCTTTTGGAAACCATCAAAATGGGATAACACTGAAAACCCTGCCATCACCTCAATCCCTTGTGGCCCAATCCAGCGCCCGACTAAATCTAAGATGGGCGGAAACCCAAGCAGATTGAGAAGCAGGCAAATCATGATTGAAAAAATGAAGGCAATCACTTGATTGCGGGTGCAAGCCGAGGCCAGCGAGGCAATCGACAAATAGGTACCCGCAAGCAACGCGCAACCCACATAACCAGCCAAGATCGTGCCGTTATCAGGCGAACCCAACCAATTCACAGTGAGCACCATCGGAAAGCTCAACGCAATCGCCAAAATCAAAAACGCCCACGACGCTAAAAACTTACCCAAGATTGCCTGCCAAGGAGCGATCGGCATCGTCAACAACAATTCGATCGTACCTAAGCGATGCTCTTCAGACCACAAACGCATGCCAACTGCAGGCACTAAAAATAAGAAGAGCCAAGGCATCCAGTTAAAAAACGCAGCTAATGAGGCATCGCCACGCTCAAAAAAACCGCCGAAGGTGAAGGTGAAGATCCCTGCCAATAACAGGTAGGCAATTAAAAACACAAACGCTAAGGGTGACTCAAAATAAGCCCGCCATTCTCTGGCTGCAATGGCTCGAGTCGCTGAAAAGATATTCATGATTAGGCTCCGGAGTGTGAAGCGACCTGGCGCTCAGCGCCAGTGACTTCACGAAAATAGTCGTCAATTCTTCCGGTTTTGGATCTTGACTTAAATTCGTCGGGGGTACCTTGTGCCACGAGGCGCCCTTGGGAGATGATCACGGCGCGGCTACACACGGCCTCGACTTCTTCTAGCACATGCGTCGAGATAATGATCGACTTAGTACGCCCCATTTCACGGATCAGCTGACGCATGTCGTGCTTTTGATTTGGATCTAAGCCATCAGTGGGCTCATCTAAGATCAACACTTCAGGGTCGTGAATCAAAGACTGCGCCAGGCAGGTGCGTTGGCGAAAACCCTTTGACAAGGTATCAATAGTTTGCCTGAGCACGTTTCGCAGCTGACACAGCTCAATGACGCGGTCAACAGCATTTTGCCTGGCAACGCCGGTTAGGCCACGGATGTCTGCGGCAAAACGCAAAAATGACAGCACAGTCATATCTTGATAAGAAGGCGCCGATTCGGGTAAGTAGCCAATCTTGCGCTTAGCCGAAATGGGATCTTTTAATACATCAAAGCCGCAGACCGAGATCGAACCACTTGTTGGCGGAATGAATCCGGTGATCATGCGCATCGTGGTGGATTTGCCGGCGCCGTTAGGGCCTAAAAACCCTAGAACTTCGCCCTGCCCGACTTCTAAAGACAAGTCATCAACCGCCAACTTGCCTTTAAAGGATTTTGATAAATGTTGGATCTTAATCATCGATCTCTCAGTTCTAAAGTAACACTGGCTTATTCAACGCTAGCGACATCCCAATATTGTTCAAATATTGTTCGCCTCGCGAGGTTATGGGGGCTACAGAAAAAAATTCAAGGCGTATTTTTACAAAAAACGCATTAAAAATCTAGTATTTAGGTCGTCTGCACGTAGGGCAGGCACACCTTATCACACTGTGAGGTGCAAGAAGGCCGAAGATAGGCCCAGCCAAGGTTTTGACCCCCTCAGAATGAGTAGCCTAATTGCAATGCTTAAACAATCGCTCGCAAACTCGTCTAGCTTTCAGTATGCTGCAACCAATCGATTAAAAAACAAAACTGAACCGCCGAAACGGGTTTGGTCGGCACAAGCCACCAGCGACGCGTTTATCAGGCGAGTTTGGATAGACCGGAGACTTCGATGAAAAAGCGGCTTCGCAATGCAATCGCTTCACTTGGCTGCGCCTTCGCGCTCTTGGCCGGCGCTGCTCAGGCGGCAGATAAACCGATCCGCCTAGTGATTTTTGCGGCGGGTGGCCCGGTCGATTTCGTGGCGCGCCAGTTCGCTGAAAGGCTCTCTAAAACGGCTGGGACTGATGTCATCGTTGAGGCCAAGCCAGGCGCAAACGGCATTATCGCGGCGCAAACTGTCATTGCAAGCGAACCTGACGGTACAACCCTATTCTTTTCAAGCTCGGGGCTCTTTACCATCTCACCGATTTTTCAAAAACT